>CAZKTK010000133.1:0-7758 GCA_964555535.1 uncultured Rhodospirillaceae bacterium | reverse complement strand
CCGCCGGGCATGACGATCATGGCCTTGGCGAGATAGGTGAACCAGAACTTGCGCACGAAGAAATAGTGGAACTCGAAGGCGAGCTCGCGGGTCACGTATTCGTTGGCGAACTCTTCGTGGGGCAAGGAGATAGTGAGACCGATATTGAGGCCCTTGGCTTCGGAGGCGCCGCGGTTCGCCGCTTCCATGATGCCGGGTCCGCCGCCGGTGCAGATGACGAAGCGCCGCTCGGACTCGGTCAGGCTCTTCGACCATTCGGTCAGGCGATAGGCAAGGGTGCGCGCAGCTTCGTAATATTCCGCAAGCTCGCGCCGGCGCAGCGCCTTCTTGACGTCGCCGCCCTCGGCCTGCGCCGCGGCGAGCGCCGCCTCGGCGCTCTCCCGGTCCGGCGCGCGGGCCGAGCCGAAGAAGACGATGGTGTCGCGGATCTGGAACTTGTCGAAACGCTCCTGCGGCTCGAGATATTCGGCCAGGATGCGCACAGGCCGCGCCGCCGGCGAGCCGACGAATTGCGCATTGCGATAGGCCTTTTCCAGGCGTCGTGACGGGGTCATGTCAGGTCGGTTACTTAGCGGCGATACTGGGCCGGCAGGTAATAGAGGGGATCGCCGGTGCCTGCAACCGCGTCATGGCAATCCGCGCAGAAAGCGACATTTTCCGATCCGGGCCCGTCCGTCGCGCCGAACACCCAGCCTTCGGGCATGATCATGGCGTAGGTCCAGCGGTCGTTTGCGACCTTTTCCATCACGAAAGCCGGTCCGAAGGCGACACGGCCGTTCTCGCTGACCGAGAAACTGTCCTTGACCACCACAGAGCCCACGGGCAGCGCCGCGCCCCTGCCGTAGCGGCCGTAAGCCACGGCGGCAGCGGGGTTGGCGTAATTGTTGACGTAGCGCCCGGCATGCACGGCGGAAAGGTATGGCGCGGTCGAGAACCGCGGCCACTGCTGGTAATCCAGCATGGCAGCACCGAACGCCGCGGCCATGGGTGCGCGCAGGCAGGCATAGAGGCGCTCGGCCTCGGCATCGGCCGGCGGCGCGCCGCCATCCGCGAGCCGCGCCAGGCGGCCGCGCGAAGCCGTCCCCGCCTTCTTGAAGTCCTCCGCCCCCACCAGCCAGGCATCCGTACCCGAAAGCGGCGCGCGCTCGGGCTGCGGCTCGACGCAGCCCAGAAGAGTCAGCAGTGCCACAGCGATTGCGAAATTGTGCATGATGAAAGTCTAGCTTGCAGGCGGGCGCGCCAAAAGTCTCGTCCCATCACGCCTTCGGGAGCCTTTTCACGGGCCTGGTGCCGGTGTAGGGTCCGCGCGCCCTAGATTCGGGAGCCATCCGTGACCCAGACGCCCCTCGCGCCGCCTTCCGGCAGCCGTGACTTCCTGCCCGAGACCATGCGCCGCCGCCTCGTGGTGCTGGCGCGCATTCGCGACGTTTTCGAACGCCACGGCTTCGCGCCCATGGAAACGCCCGCCTTCGAGCGCCTGGAAGTGCTCGCCGGCAAATACGGCAACGAAGGCGACAAGCTCATCTTCAAGATCCTCAAGCGCGGCGAAAAGGCGGCGAGCGGCGAGGCGGACATGGCGCTGCGCTACGATCTCACGGTGCCTGCGGTGCGCTTCTATGCCCATCGCCGCAACGAGCTGCCGCGCGTCTTCAAGCGCTATCAGATGGGGCCTGTGTGGCGCGCCGATCGCCCCGGCAAGGGACGCTTTCGCGAGTTCCTGCAATGCGACGTGGATGTCTTCGGCAGCGCCTCGCCGCTGGCCGATATCGAATGCCTGCTCACGCTTGCCGCGGCGCTCGCCGAGGTCGGCCTGCCCGATTTCGAGATTCGGCTGAATTCGCGCCGCGTGCTGCACGCCATGATGAACGCCTACGGCGTCGCCGAAGGCGACCATGGCGGCACCCTGGTGGCGCTCGACAAGCTCGACAAGATCGGCCTCGACGGCGTCCGCGCCGAGCTCACGGAACGCGGCATCGCGGCCGATGCTCTCTGCGAGAATATCGCCAAGGCCGATTTCGCGGGCCTCCTGCGCGGCAAGCTCGATGACGAAGCCGGGCGCGAGGGCCTGGCGGAAGTCGATACCATTCTGGCAGGCGTGGAAGCCGGTCTGCCGGCCGGCGCCATCCGCTTCGACCCGCTGCTCGCCCGCGGGCTCGACTACTACACCGGCGCCATCTACGAGTTCGTCGCCGAGGGCGTCGGCAGCTCCATCGCCGGCGGCGGCCGCTACGACGATCTCGCCGGCATGTTTCTGAAAGAGTCGGTGCCGATCTGCGGTGGCTCGCTCGGCATCGAGCGCATTCTCATGCTGGTCGAGGAGCGCATGGCCGCGCCCGCTCCGACCCTCGCGTACGTGACGGTATGGAACGCGGACTCGGCCGCGGACTCCCTCGCCCTCGCCGCCCGCCTGCGCGAAGCGGGGCTCGCCGCCGAGACCGATCTCACCGGCGCCAAGCTCGGCCGCCAGTTCCGCACCGCCGACGACCGCGGCTGCCGCTTCGCGCTGGTGCGCGGCCCGGACGAACGCGAGGCCGGCCTGGTCACGGTCAAGGACCTCGACTCGGGCGAGCAGGAGCAGGTGGCGCTCGACGCCGTCGCCGAGCACCTCAAGGTCGCGCTGGCTCAGTCGTAGCCGAGGCTCGGCATCCAGGCGCCGCGGCCCTCCGGCAAGAGATCCAGCAGGTTCCAGACCGGCGAGTAGAGATCCATGCCGCGATAGTGGTCGTCGCCCATCATGGCCGAGACCGTGTAGAAATGGCGCATCTCGCCGTCGCGCTTGACGAAGACGCTGAGGCCCGGGCGCTGGCTGCCGTTTTCGTCCTCCATGCTGAAGTCCAGATTGAAGCCGGTGCCGCCGCTCGACAGGGTGCGCAGGTTCGACCAGCCGCGCGAATCGGCGAAGGCGCGGAGCTTGGCGGCATCCTGCTTGGCGACGACCACCACCGGCACGCTTTGCTGCAGGTGCTGCTGAACGGCGTTGTAGCCGTCATGCCACATGGTGCACATGGGACAAGGATTCTCGTCCGCCTCCGCCCACATGAAGTGATAGACGATCAGCGTATCGTTGCCGTCCTCGAACAGCTCGGACAGGCGCACCTTGCTGCCGTCGGCCTCGCTGAAGACGTAGTCCTCCGGCACGGGCGTCTCGGCGCTCAGGCCGCGGCGCATCTCGGCGACCTTCTCGCGCTGCTCCTTGAGCGCGATCTCCGCCTGACGGAGTTCCTCGCGGGCGGCCCGATAGGCGGCATCCGCGGCATCGAGAGAAAAGCCTTGCATGGTCTCACTCCTCCATCGTTGTGGTTTTTATCCAGGGGTCCGGGCCTGGGTCGCCGCCCGCCGCGGCGATGGCGAGGCGGGCGTAGTAGTGGTCCCAGCCCTCGCCGTGACGCTCGGCCAGGTGGGCGCTGAGGCCGCTATGGCGCAAGGTCAGCCGGGTGCCGCCTGCCGCCTCTTCGAGGGTGATCTCGACGCGGCTGGCACCGGGCGGCAATTCCTCGCCCCCTTCCCAGCCCCAGCTGTAGACGACGCGGCGGTCGGGAACGAGCTCGACGACCTCGCCGGCGGCGACATTCTCGCCGTCCACATTGCAGCGATAGGCACCGCCAGGCTCAGGCGCGAAATCGCACTCGATGCCCATCCAGGTCATCATCTTGAGCGGCTCGGTAAGGTAGGCGAACACCGTTGCTGGGCTCGCCGCGATATGGATCTCCCGCTGCAGTACGTCATCAGCCATCGGACAGTCTCCTCTGTTCCGCTTCCGCCGCGTCCTTGAGGCGCGCCAGCCCGTCCTGCCAATAGGCATCGACGAAGGCCTTGAGCTCGGCGAGCGGCTCGCGGCTTGCCTTGTAGAGCCGCCGCGTTCCCGCCTTGCGCACGCTCACGAGCCCGGCTGCCTCCAACACCTTGAGGTGCTGTGAGACGGCGGGACGCGATATGGCGAAGGCCTCGGCGATTTCGCCGGCGCTCTTCTCGCCATCGCGCACCAGGCTGAGGATCTTGCGCCGGTTGGGTTCGGCCAGGGCTCGAAGAACGGCGTCCATGCATTATGTAAGCATATACTTACGTAAGTGTTAACTTACGTACTAGCGCCGCCCGCCGGCCAGCGCCCCTGCCTCCGGGTGCGCTCGCAGACGCGCCATGGCGAGAACGCCGAGGAAGGGGCCGGGCGCGAGCAGCGCGAAGGCGAGGCCCCAGCCGGTCACATCCACCACGATGGGGATCAGATGGATGGTCACGAGGGTGAGCAGGAAGCCGGCGCTGGTCTGCACGGTGAGCATGGTGCCGACCAGCCCGGGGTCGGACAGCTCCGCGACCGAGGCCGAGAACTGCGCCGAATCTGCGACGATGGCCACCCCCCAGACGAGACAGATGGCGAGCAGCAGCCAGGGCGGCGCCGTGATGAGCCAGCCAACGATCAGGGCGCAACTGCCGCTTACCGCCATCGCTATCATGGTCACGCGCGTGCGCCCCACGCGATCGGCGAACCAGCCGCCCGCGAAACAGCCGATGGCGCCGGCCGCCACCGTGGCGAAGGTGGCGAGCCTCGCCCACGGCATGTCCGACTCCGCGAGCGTAAGGCGGAAGCTCGCATCGAAGAAGACGCCGATCCAGGCCCACATGGCATAGAGCTCCCACATGTGCCCGAGATAGCCGGCATTGGCGAGGCGCAGCGGCACGTTGCGCCAGGCTTGCAGCGCCAGCGCCGGATGGAACGGCGGCGCCGGCGCCATGCCCGGGCCGAGGGTGACGAAGCTGATGACCAGCCCGCCGAGGACCGCCGAGGCGGAAGCGCCGATCAGCACGAGGCGCCAGTCGGCCCCGCCGAAGGCACCGAGCAGATGGGGCGAGGCCGAGCCCAGCGTCAGCGCCGCCACGAGCAGGCCGACCAGCAGGCCCATGTCGCCCTTGGCCCAGCTCGCAACGATGCGCATGCCGACCGGATAGACGCCGGCAAGACAGGCGCCGGTGACGAAGCGCAGCAGGGGAACGGCGGGCGAGGTCGGTGCCACGGCAATGATCGCGAGATTGGCGCCGGCGCCGACAAGGGCGGCGGCGAGAAAGAGGCGGCGCGGATCGACGCGGTCGGCCAGGACCAGCAGCGCGCTGATGACGGTGCCGACGACGAAGCCGGCCTGCACAGCGCTGGTATAGAGCGAGGCCTGCCAGTCGCTGAGGCCGTACTCCGCGCGCAAGGCGGGCAGGACGGCGGTGGCCGAGAACCACAGGGCCAACGCCAGCACCTGGGCAATGACGGTGAGCGCAACAGCCCGTGCTTTGCCGTCAGAGGGCGTCGATCTGCTCCTGCAGCATCTGATGGCCCTCGCTGCCCGGCGCCATGAGAGCAAGCAGGCGCTGCCAGTATTCCCTGGCCTCGTCCTTGGCGTCCCGCTGCGAGGCATCAAGGCCGAGGAACCAGAGCGCTTCGGCCATGTGCGGGTCGATCTCCAACACCCGCGCATAAAGCGTCAAGGCTTCGTCGGGCAGGGTTTCCGCGTTCGCCTCCTCGCCGATGACCTGGGCCAGGGCGGTCAGGGCCTCGACATTGTCCGGTAATACGCGGACGGCATTCTCATAGGCCGCGCGTGAGGCCGCGAGGTCGCCCAACACCTGCTTGGCGCGGCCGAGGCGCATCCAGCCCTCGCCATCGTCGGGCTCGTCCTGAAGGCGGGCTTCGAGGCGCGCGACCATCTCTTCCGGGTTCGGCGCCTCCGCCGGCACCTCGGCCTCGGCGATCTCCACCTCCGGCACAGAAAGATCGAGCTCGTCTGCCAGCACTTCGAGGCGCTCCATCACCGTCGGCAGCCAGGGCGCATCCGGCGGCGAGGCCACCGCCAAGGCGCCCCAGGTCTCGAAGGCCCCTTCACCGTCGCCCGCCTGCAGCTGTGCCGTGCCGTGATAGAAGCGTCCGGCCACGTTCTCCGGGTCGAGGGCCAGGATGGTCTCGAACTGCTGCGCCGCGACCGGCGTGACAAGGCCGTCGGCGGCGAAGACCAGCGCCTCGCCATAGGAGATGAGCGCATCGATATTTTCGGGCTGGAGCGCCACCGCCTGGGCCAGCGCCGCAGCCGCATCGTCGTAGCGGTCCATGACCGCGTAGGAGCGCCCGAGCATGAACCAGCCCTCGAAATCGTCCGGGTTCTCCTTGAGACGCTCGGCAAGACCCGCCACCGCCTCGTCCATGTCGGCGGGCATGCCGCCCGGCGCTTCGCGATCGGCCAAGGGCACGTCGGGGGCTTCGGGCAAACCGAGGCTCGCATAGAGGCCGAGGCTCGCGAGCGGCACTACGATGGCAACGGCAAGGGCCGGCAGGAGCGCGCTTCTCTCCGCCGTCTGCTCGACGCCGGCATCGCTCGCGGCAGTCAGCATGCGGCGTTCGATTTCGGTGCGTGCCGCCGCCAGCTCGGCCTCGCCGAGCACGCCGCGCGCGTGATCCGCCTCCAGATCCGCAAGCTGAGCGCGGAACACCTCGAGGTCGAATTCGGCCCGCGTCGTCGCTGCACCGCGACGGCGCAGCATCGGAAGCGCAAGGGCGGCGGCGGCAACCAGCGCCAGACCGGCAAAGACAAGCCAGGCGGTCATCGCGGATCGTCGTCGAGCAGGCGCTGCACGCGGGCGCGCTCATCGTCGCTCAAGCCGGCGGGCGCCACCGGTGCGGCGCGCCGGCGCAGGCTGCGCACCAGACCCCAGACGCCGATACCGGCGATCAGCAGGGGGCCGAGCCACAACACCCAGGTCTTGGGCTTGAAGGGCGGGCGCAGCAGCACGAAGTCGCCATAGCGCGCCGTCACATAGTCGCGCACGTCGTCATCGCTGGCGCCTTCCGAGATCTGTTCGCGCACCACGAGGCGCAGGTCCTTCGCCAAGTCGGCGTCGGATTCCATGATCGACTGGTTCTGGCAGACCAGGCAGCGCAGCTCCTTGGCGAGCGCCACCGCCCGCGCCTCTTGCTCCGCGTCGGCCAAGGGCTCGTCGTTCTCGAAAGCGAGCCCAGGGCCTGCCAGAAGCAGAAATGCCAGGGTGGCGAGCAGCCTAATCATTGCGTCAGCCTTTCGACCAGCGGACGGATGCGCTCCTCCACATGATGCTCCATGATGGGGCCGATATGCTTGTAGCGGATGTTGCCGTCCGCACTGACGAAGAAAGTCTCGGGCACGCCGTAGACACCGAGCTCGATGCCGACGCGGCCATTCACATCCGCGCCGATACGCTCGTAAGGATCGCCAAGCTCGTCGAGCCAGGCGCGGGCCTCCTCCGGCGCGTTCTTGTAGGCGATGCCGTAGAGCGTCACCCCGTCCCAGCCGGCGATATCGGTGAGGATGGGGTGTTCGGCCCGGCAGGGCACGCACCAGGAGGCGAAGACATTGATCACGGTGACGCCCTCGGGCGCCACATCGCGCGCCGCCAGGCTCTGCGCCGCGCCGTCCAGCGCCGGCAGGTCGAAGGCGGGCAGGGGCTTGCCGGTGAGCGCGCTCGGCACCTCGGAGGGATCGCTGGTCAGGCCCCAACCGAGCAGGATGGCCATGACGACAAAAATGGCGGCCGGCGCAATGTAGATGAGACGCGGCATGGCTTATGCGGTCGCTGCCGCGGCCCGGGCGCGGCGCGGGGCGCCGACGCGGTGGCGCCTGTCGCTGAGTGAGACCGCGCCGCCCACCGCCATGACGATGGTGCCGATCCATAGCCAGGCAACAAGCGGATTGTAATAGATGCGCGTGGCCCAGCCGCCCTCGCCGTCGGCATCGCCCACCACCACATAGC
>CAZKTK010000132.1:0-7789 GCA_964555535.1 uncultured Rhodospirillaceae bacterium | reverse complement strand
GCGGTCGACCACCACCTCGATGTCGTGCTTGCGCTTCTTGTCGAGCTTGGGCACGTCCTCGATCTCGTAAATCTCGCCGTCGATCTTGAGGCGCTGGAAGCCGCGCTTCATCAGCGCGGCGATCTCCTTGCGGTATTCGCCCTTGCGGCCGCGCACCACGGGCGCCAGCAGATAGAGCCGTGTGCCATCGCCCATGGCCTCGATGCCGTCGACCATCTGGCTGACGCTTTGGCTTTCGATGGGCAGGCCGGTGGCCGGCGAATAGGGGATGCCGATTCGCGCCCAAAGCAGGCGCATGTAGTCGTAGATCTCGGTAACCGTGCCCACGGTCGAGCGCGGATTGCGCGAGGTCGTCTTCTGGTCGATGGCGATGGCTGGCGACAGCCCCTCTATCGAATCGACGTCGGGCTTTTCCATCAATTCGAGGAACTGCCTCGCATAGGCCGAGAGACTCTCGACATAGCGCCGCTGTCCCTCGGCATAAATGGTGTCGAAGGCGAGCGAGGACTTGCCCGAGCCCGACAGGCCCGTGATCACCACGAGGGAGTCGCGCGGCAGCACCACGTCGACGGACTTCAGGTTATGTTCGCGGGCGCCGCGTATGGAAATATCAGTGTGCATGGCCAGCCCGGAGTATAGGGGTATACTCCGAGCGGACAACGACAGCTCTACGAGGAAAGCAATGGCGAGAAGCGTCAACAAGGTGATTCTGGTCGGCAATCTGGGCCGGGATCCGGAAATTCGGACGATGCAGAACGGCGGCAAGGTCGCCAGCCTGTCGGTTGCGACCTCCGAGACGTGGCGGGACCGTCAGTCGGGCGAGCGGCGCGAAAAGACCGAATGGCATCGCGTGGTGATCTTCAACGAGAACCTGCTCGATGTGGCGGAGAAATATCTCCACAAGGGCTCGAAAGTTTACATCGAAGGCCAGCTGCAGACCCGCAAATGGCAGGACCAGTCGGGCCAGGACAAGTATTCGACCGAGGTGGTGCTGCAGCGCTTCCGCGGTGAATTGCAGATGCTCGATGCCCCCGGCGAAGGCGGCGGCGGTGGCATGGCCGGCGAGGCGGCCGGTGGCGGCTATGGTGGTGGAGGCGGCGGTGGCGGTGGCGGTCCGGCCCCGGCCGGCGGCGACTTCGACGACGATATCCCGTTCTAGAGCCCTGGGGCTCTAAGCCCTATCCTTGCGGCGTTGCCGCTTTCGGTGCGAGCGGCGTTCGGCCGTTGGCGCGCGCGGGCCGGCTGGCTGGGGGCCGCGCCGGCCGACGGGGATGGCCATAACAAGCGCCATGGCACCGGCGGCGGGAATGCTCAAGGCGATGGCTTGCCAGGTCGGACTCGTGCCCGGATAAACGAAGCCAGCGATGACGATGGCCAGCAGCGCAAGCCCGAGCGCCATCCTGGCACGCCCGGCTTCGCTGAGAGACCAGAGGCCGCCTATGCCCAGTTGCAGGATCAGGCCGAATAGGTAAGCGCGCCAATCCACGGCAGGGTTGGGAAACAGGCCTGCGATCCAGGCCAGGGCCAGATAAACCGCCGAGAGCAAGGCCAAGACCGCCACCACGCCCGCAAGTGTCTTCATTCGGCTGCTTCTCTCTTTTTCTCGTTAGTTTGGGTCTTTCGGCAGGGAAAGCGGCAGCCGCTGGATGATAGTCGCGTAGGGATAACCGAACGAGACCTGTCGGGACACCTCGGCTTTCTCTCTGAAGCGCGCGGATTGAACCCCCGCGCGTGCTCACGTACCATACAAGCCTGCGAGCGACACGCGGGTTTGGGGCGCGTGATGGGCGAATCAAGGAAAACGACAAAGCTAGCGGTCATCTTGAGTGCCGACGTGGTCGGCTACGAACGCTTGGTGGCTGACGATGCCGAGGCGACAGCGGCCGAATTGTCCCGCTGTCAGGCTCTGTTGCGGCGGCGAGCGGAGGCTCGCGGCGGACGTGTCTTGCGCATGCAGGACGAGGAGTGCCTGATTGCCTTCGCCAGTGCCGTCGATGCTCTGCGGGCATCGGTCGCGCTGCAAAGCGACATGCGCGAGCGAAATGCGGCACTGCCTATTCACCGGCATCTCTGTTTGCGCATGGGTCTCGACCTTGGCGAGATCGAGGAGCATGCCGACGGCAACGTGGAAGGCGATGCCCTGACGATCGCGACGCGGATCGGCTCCATGCTGCATGGCGAGGGAATCTGCGTAACCGAGGCGATGGTATCCCACGCCCGCGGCGACCTCTATCTGAGCTTCGACTATCTCACCGATCTCAGCATCGATGGCATTGCCAACCCGGTCCGCATCTACCGCATCATCGCGACGGTGACCGGGCCGCGACCGGCAAAATCGCAGTCTTCGACACGGCAACTCGCCGGCATGGCGGCAACTGTGTTGGCGATCGTCGCGATTGGCGGCTATGTGGTGTGGCAGCAGGTGCTGGCGCCAGAGCCCGTGGCGGTCGTGGAGGCGCCGGCGGATGTGGAGCCGGAACCGGAACCCGATCCCGCATTGGCACCGACCATCGCGGTCATGCCTTTCGCCAACAACAGCGACGATCCGGAGCAGCGCTATTTCGCCGATGGCTTGGCCGTGGACATAACCACGCGCCTGACCCGTTTCGCCGATCTGCGTGTGATCGCAAGTGCGTCGAGTTTCCATTTCCGCGGCACCAGTGACGACCGCAACGAGGTTGCCAAGCCGCTCGGTGCGCGCTTCCTGCTGGAAGGCGCGGTGCGCCGGGCGCGGGGCAATGTAAGGGTGACCACCACCCTGATCGACACGGTGACCGAGCAGACCGTGTGGGCCGAGACCTATGAGCGCGATCTCACGGCGGCGGATATCTTCGCGGTCCAGGACGATATCACCGAGCGCGTCGTCGGCGTCATCGCCGCCCAGCATGGCATGATCCGCCAGGTGCGCCTCGAAGAATCCCTGCGTCGTCCGCCCCAGGACATGGCTGCCGTGGATTGCGTGCTGCGAAGCTACGCCTACGAGCACGAACTCGAAGAAACCGGCCATGCCGAGATGCGGGATTGCCTCGAGGCGGTCGTGGAAGACGATCCAAGCTATGCCGAGGCCTGGACCCAATTGGCCACCATCTATGTCGAGGAGCATTCCCTCGGCTTCAATCCGCGGCCCGATCCGCTCAAGCGGGCCATCGAGGCGGCCGAAAAGGCGGTCAGGCTCGATCCCCGCAGCCAGTTCGGCCACACGACCATGGCGCATGCCTATTTCATGCACGGCGACCTCGACCGTTTCCGCGCCTCGGCCGAACGGGCGATTCAGATCAATCCCGGATCGGCGGAGGTCCTGGCGCTGCTTGGCCTCGACCTGGCCTATTCCGGCCAATGGGATCGGGGCATCGCCCTGGTGGAGAAGGCGCGTTCGCTCAACCCCTTCCACCCCGATTGGCTGTTCTTCCCGCTGCTGCTCGACGACTACCGCAAGGGCGATTACGAGGCGGCGCTGGAAGACCTTGAGAACATCGAGATGCCCGACTTCTTCTGGAGCCATCTGATGCGCGTCCAGATAAACGGGCAGCTCGGCCGTATCAGTGCCGCATCCGAGGCATTGGATCGCTTGCGAGAGCTCTATCCCGGTTTCAGCCTCGACGCGGCGCGGCAGGAGTACAAGCTTTGGCATATCTCCGACGAGCTGATAGAGCAGGCCATCGACGGGTTGCGCAAAGCGGGCGTTCCGGACGGGACGTGGAACTGACACACATGTTGGGTGGGGATGAACAGGACTGACCTGAAGCCGTTCGCGGATTCCACAGGGATTTGCGGCGATACCGATGCTCTTCGCGAGCGCTTGCAAGCCGACGGCTATATCTTCTTGCGCGGACTGCTGCCGGCGGAACCGCTGGCGGCATTGCGCCGGCAATGTCTGGACGTGATCGCCGAGGCCGGCTGGCTTCGCGAGGATCGAGCGTCCGGTAGCGCCGAGGCGCGGCCCGAGGCCGCCTGCGTGGATCCGGACGATGCTTTCGTTGCCGTACTGCGGCGGCTCTATCGTTTCGAGGCGCTGCATGCGCTGCCGCATCAGGCCGCGCTGATCGGCGTGTTCGAGAGGCTGTTCGGCGAGTCGGTTCTGCCGCATCCGCTGGTCATCCCGCGCATTGTCTTCCCCCAACGTGCCGAGTTCACCACGCCGCCGCACCAGGATTTCGTCCACATTCAGGGAACAGCGGAGACCTACACCGCCTGGGTTCCGCTGGCCGATTGCCCCATGAGCCATGGCGCCCTGTCCGTGGCGCAAGGTTCGCACAAGGGTGGTGTGCACGATTTCGCCGTCTCCAGCGGCGCCGGCGGCATGATCGTATCGGACCCTCTGGAGGGCCGCTGGCGGGGCGGAGATTTCGCGCTTGGCGATGTGCTAATCTTTCACAGCCTCAATGTTCATCGCGCCTTGCCGAACCTGTCCGGGAGCCTGCGCCAGTCCGTCGACATGCGCTTTCAGCGCGCCAGTGATCCGGTCACCGAGCTATCCCTCTCGCCCTATGCCGGCATGGGCAGCTGGGAGGAGATCTACGATGGTTGGTCGGGGGATGTGCCGCAGTATTACTGGCGTGACGAGGCGATCCGCATAGCGTCGTTCGACCGGCAATATTACGAACGCCGCGATGCCATGGCCTTCGCCATGGCGGAGCAGGGCGACGGCGAAGCGCGGGCCGCCTTGCAACGCATCGTCCAGCGCGATCCGGATGCCGGGATGCGCGAGAAAGCGGGACGGCTCATCGAACAACTGGACAAGGTGGCTACGTAACTATGGAACTGCTCGACAACCAAGCCGGCGGCTATCGTTTCCTCACAGGCATTCCGCCTTATTCCTCGGGCGTTACGGCGATGACCGGATTCGAGATCGTGCATGTCACTTTCGTGCGCCCGCCGCCGTGGCGCGAGGGCTTTGCGGTCATCGACCGTCATTTGGCGGCCGAGGGAAGGCCCCGGCAGGCGCTCTGCGCGACGGCGCTGCGGTCGCCCGAGCCTATGACCTATGAAGGTTTCGGCGAGTTCAATGCCGGCTACATCGCGCTGTTGGACGAGTGGGATATCCTGCTCGACGACCACAATCCCGTGGCCCGCACCAATGTCGTGCCGGTGGTGGGGCCGCCGAGCGAGGCGACGATGTACAGTTTCGCCTACACCGTGCCGACCGATGCTGCCGCACCCAGCTTCGTCGTCGCCGGCGCCGGCGATATCGTGCGCCAGTCGCTCGATACCCACACCATCGTCCGCGATGGCGAGACCAGTGCGGACGCCATGGCAGAAAAGGCAAACCACGTCATGGGCGTGATGCTCGCGCGTCTCGAGGGGTTGGGTTTCGCCGGCGCCGATGTGCCCCATGTCAACGTCTACTGCGCCCATTCCCTGTTGCCCCACATGCCCGACACGTTGCTGAGGCCGCTGGGCGATGGCGCGGTGCACGGTGTCAATTGGCATTACTCCCATCCACCCATCGCGGGCCTTGCCTTCGAGATGGACATGCGCGGCGTCACCCGGTCCCTCTGGTTGGGGGGCTGAGCATAATGCATAATGCCAAGTCGCGGCTTCACCTTGGTGGAGATGGCTCTGGTGATCCTGGTGCTTGGTCTGATCGCTGGGATCGGCGCCGACATGATGCGCGGCGTCGAGCGCCGCGGCCGCATCGAGCGGACAGAGGCGGCCCTGGCCGGCCTGCAGGAGGCCATGGTGGTCTTCGTCATGCGCCACAAGCGCCTGCCTTGTCCCGCCGATGGGCGCCTCGCAGACGGCGATCCCGATGCCGGGCGCGAGAATTTCGAGGAGGGCGGTAGCGGCGATTGCACCTTCCAGGCGGATGGCGTGGTGCCGACGGTGGCGCTCGGTATCGGTGCTGCTGCCGGGGTCGACGGATGGCAACGGCGCATCGCCTATCGCGTCGACCCGCTTCTGACCCGCGACGCGGAGGCCTGCAGCGATGGCGATTGTGTCTGCCCGGGCGGCGGCATGGATTTGAGTTGCGTCGATCCGCTCCTGGTCGGGGAAGGCAATGGCGGGATCGACGACGTGCTCGCCAGCCATGGCGGCCTGGGCCTGGGACTGGCGGTCTGTGCGGCCTCGCAATGCCCTGAGGGCAGTGAACTGATGCTGCCCGAGACTGGAAGCGGTGCCGCCTATCTCCTGATCAGCCATGGCCGTACCGGCCTTGGCGGTCTCACCAATGGCGGCACCCGCGTGCGCACCACGCCAGAGGAAACGCCGGTCCACGAGGTACCCAATCTCAACAGCCAGGTGCTCGGTGCGTCCTATGTCGATCGCCAGCGCATCGACCGCGACCTCGCTGAGCGGGAAGAGTTCTTCGACGACTATGTGTCACGGCCGAGCGTGCTGCACGTTGCCCGCCAGGCCCGGCTCGAGCCGCAAGCGGCGCCGTGACCGACAGCCAACGCGGCGCTGCGCTGGCGGTGGTTACGGTGGCGCTCGCCGTGACTGGCGCGCTGATGGTGTTGGCCGCCTCGCTCAATCCCATGCGCGCCGAGCGCGCCCGTCATGTTGCCATGGACGACCGCCTCGGCATCGTCTCCGATGCGGTGATCGAGTTCGCCATGGTCAACAAGCGTCTGCCCTGCGTCGGGGATGACGATGGCTTCGAGGATTGCAGCATCGATGCCGAGGGGCCCGTGCCCTGGCGCGACCTTGCGCTGACTCTGTGGCGCGCGCAGGAGCGCATGCTGTACCGTCGCGTGGAAGCCCTCAGCGGGCCGCGAAGCCTGCTTGCCGCGGAGCCCGCCGGCGAAGAGGCTTTTGCGCTCTTGTCCGACGACCGCGGGCTGGTGCGCTCGGTAAGCCGCGCTGCGCTTCTACAGGCTGTGAATCTGGCCCCTTAGCGGCCCGAAAACCTAGGCTTTTCACCGGTCTCAGGACGGGCTATGAAGGAGGGCGACCGGCCGTCTTTTTTTGGTCACATCTGGTGGGTTTCTCCACACTGGCACCGCAATATCTGGTAGAACCTATGGCGATGCGAGTGGCATGCGAAAATCCCGCTGCCTGATACATTTGAATTCGATCGAAGGCGCCCTTGACAGATACGAGCGAAGCCCGACCGCGCGACATTGCGCCGGTGTCGATCGAGGAGGAGATGAAGCGCTCCTACCTCGACTACGCCATGAGCGTTATCGTCAGCCGTGCGCTGCCCGATGTACGTGATGGCTTGAAGCCGGTGCACCGCCGAATCCTCTTTTCGATGGAGGAAAACGGCTACCAGTGGAACCGTCCCTATCGCAAATCGGCCCGCGTGGTCGGCGACGTGATGGGCAAGTACCACCCGCACGGCGACACCGCCATCTATGACGCCATGGTGCGCATGGCGCAGGATTTCTCCATGCGGCTGCCGCTGATCGACGGTCAGGGCAATTTCGGCTCAATGGACGGCGATCGGCCGGCCGCCATGCGCTATACCGAGGCGCGTCTGGCGCGCTCGGCAACGGCCCTGCTCGACGACCTCGACAAGGACACCGTCGACTTCCAGCCCAATTACGACGAGTCCGAGCACGAGCCGACGGTGCTCCCGGCGCGCTTCCCCAACCTGCTGGTCAACGGGGCGGGGGGCATCGCCGTCGGCATGGCGACCAATGTGCCGCC
Source organism: uncultured Rhodospirillaceae bacterium (assembly GCA_964555535.1). GTDB lineage: Bacteria > Pseudomonadota > Alphaproteobacteria > UBA7887 > UBA7887 > UBA7887. The sequence continues at coordinate 199 of CAZKTK010000132.1, read as the reverse complement.
ACATAATCTGGGCGAGGTCGTAAGCGCGGCCCTGGCGTTGATCGACGATCCGGATATGAGCATCGAAGACCTGATGCAGATCGTACCCGGACCCGATTTCCCCACCGGCGGGCTTATCATGGGCCGGGCCGGCATCCGCGCCGCCTATCACACCGGGCGCGGCTCCGTGATCATGCGCGGGCGTGTCATGGAAGAGAAC
>CAZKTK010000131.1:0-7807 GCA_964555535.1 uncultured Rhodospirillaceae bacterium | reverse complement strand
CTGATCCTTTTCGACAGCTATCACTGCTCGCGCTACAACACCAACACCGGCCGGCTGACGCCCGCCATGTTCGATGCTGTCTTCGCCGACATCAGGAACCGGCTTGCAGATCCCGCCACGCGGTAACGAAGGCACGGGCATTGGCCGTCACCGTTTCCGCTGTCATGCCCGGCTTGTACAAAGCCGAGCCGAGCCCGAACCCGCTCGCCCCCACCCTGACAAAGGGCGCCATGGTATCCGGCGATATGCCGCCGACGGGCAATAGCGGAACCTCTTTCGGCAGCACCGCGCGCCAGGCCTTTAGCACCTGCGGCGGCAGCGCCTCGGCGGGAAACATCTTGAGTCCGTCGGCACCGGCGTCGAGCGCTGCGAAGGCTTCCGTCGGCGTCGCCACGCCGGGCACGCAATCGAGCCCGCACCGTTTGGCTTCGGCAATCACACGGGCATCGCTGTGCGGCATGACGATAAGCCTGCCGCCGGCATCGGCGATGCACGCGACATCGTCCACCGCGCGCACGGTGCCGGCACCGACGAGCACGTCCTGGTTCAAGCTCTCGGCCAGACGCGCAATGCTGACCAGCGGCTGCGGCGAATTCAACGGCACCTCGACGATGCCAAAGCCCTCGGCGACCAGCGCAGCGCCGATGTCGGCGGCTTCGTCCGGTTGTACGCCACGCAGGATGGCGACCAGCGGCAACGTTCCCAAGTCGATCATGTCAGCAACCCCGCAGCGGCAGCGATACGCCAATGGCCCCGTGCCGCCGCGTCGTCGGGACCCTGTTCGGCACCAAGCCCGGCAAGGGCCAGCGCTTCGGCATACAAGTCGCAAAGCTCGGCACTGCCGAGCAACAGTACCGGAGCCGCGCCCGTCATGAAGGCGCAACGCGCCTCGCGTATCTCGGCGCCCAGCAGCAGACCTGAGAGGTATGAAGCCACACCCGCCTCCGGCAGCTCATCGAACAGAGCCAGGCTGCGGGCGCTGAAAAGTCGCCGCAGCAGGCCGCCGTGTTCGCTCGCCTCGTCAAGACCATGGCCGACACCGCGCGCCCAGGCCGCCGCATCCGTCGTCTCGCCCGTCATCAGGCGCCCGAGAATGGAATGCTCCTTCAAGACAGCGAAAACCTCCCCGGTCATGAAGGTGGCAAACCGGGACACCTCGCCGCCCTCGACCAGGGCCCACTTGCTGTGGGTGCCGGGCAAGACCAGAACGCGAGACTCATCGTCCCTGTCGGCAACAGCACCGAGGATCTGCGTCTCCTCGCCGCGCATCACATCGGGAATGCCGGTGGAATCGCGCGCCGCAAGTCCGGTCACGAAATGGAGCTCACGCCCGCTATCGGTTCGCTGGCGATGCAAAGCGCGGGCCAGCGCTTCCACCGGTGCGGGACACATCAGATAGGGCAGTTCGACCCAGCCCTGGCGGCTCGTGATCATGCCCGAGATTACCACCGGGCAAGCGGGCCAATCGGCAATGATGTCCTCGAACACCGCCTCGAAGCCACCATCCCGGACCTCGAGAATGCCCTGCGGGCCGCTTCGTCGCTCGAGGATCGTGCCGTCCGCGCCAAAGCGATAGGCCCGCAGCGCGCTGGTGCCCCAATCGATTCCGATCAGGGCCGTAGTCGTGACCGCAGTCACAGCCAACGCCCGATGTGCCGGGGCATAGTCATTGCAGAGGTGTTTGACATGAAAGCTGGTTTTATCATCCTCGCCGTGTCCGGGGTCATCTTCTACCTGAATTTGGACCGCTTGGCGTATATGACCTGGTAGCCCCGCGACGTCCCGTAGGTAGCACGAAGCGCGCATAGGGTGCTATGAGCGGGGGATGAACCGATCTCTCGCGTCTTTGGGATTCCTGTTGCTGCTGCTGGGCGCCTGCGTGCGCACGGACCCGCGCTTGCCGGAAACCACGTTCGAACGCCCGTCCGAGGCGGTTTCCGTACTGCTCATGCCCACCGACATCGCGCTTTACGAGGTCACCGCCGCGGGGCTTCTCGAACCCAATGCCGAATGGACGGAAACGGCGCGGCAGAACATCGCTGCGGCACTCGGCGACGATTTGGCCGGGCGCGATGCCGCTGTGGTCGCATACACGCCGCCCGAAGACGCACTGCTGCGCCACCAACCGCGACATCAGCAACTGGTAAAGCTGCATGACGCGGTCGGCTCAGCCATTCTCTTCCACGGCCAGCTGCCGATCCTCGGACTGCCCACCAAGCCGACGCTCGACTACACTCTCGGCCCCGGCATTGCGGTATTGCGCAGCGACTACGAGGCCGATTACGCCCTGTTTCTCACCTTGCGCGACAGCTTCTCCAGTGCCGGTCGCGTCGCCCTGATGGTGATCGGTGCGGCCCTCGGCGCGGTGGTGCCCGGCGGGCAGCAGTTCGGCTACATCTCGCTGGTGGACCTCGACGACGACCGCATCGTCTGGTTCAACACGGTGAACAGCAGCATCGGCGACCCGCGCGAGAAACAGGGTGCGCACGAGACCACGCAGCGGCTGCTCGACGGGCTGCCCCTATGAGAGCCGCCGCAGCGGTCTGCGCGTTGGCGCTCATCTCTGCCTGCGCTGCGCCCTTGCCAGATATCGCGCCGGGCCAGACCAACCTGGCCGAGGCCGAGCGCGACGAGCGCGGCATCTGGGCCGAGATGGAACAGGCCGAAGGCGAACTCGTGACCTCCGGCGCCCTGGTCGAGGACGAAGCCCTGCAGGCCTACGTTCGAGACGTCGCCTGCCGCGTTGCCGGCGACTATTGCAGCGACATCCGGGTTTATGTCGTTGAGCGCGCGGGCTTCAACGCCTCGATGGCGCCGAACGGCTTCATGACGGTTTGGACCGGCCTGCTGCTGCGTGTCGAGAACGAGGCCCAGCTTGCCGCCGTGCTCGGCCACGAGGTCGCCCATTATCAGCGCCGCCATACCCTGGAGCGCTGGCGCACCACGCGCGCGGCGACCTCTGCCGTGACCTTCCTGTCGATCGCGGCGGCCGTCGGCGGCTACGGCGGCGCCGGCAGTCTGGTACGCCTGGGGACATTGCTTGCGCTGCTCGGCTATTCGCGGGAGCAGGAGCGCGAGGCGGACAGCCTCGGCTTCGAGCGCCTGGCCGCCGCCGGCTATGACGCAGGCGCGGCGGCCGCAGTCTGGCGCAACGCGCTGGCCGAACAGGACGCAATGGACGAGAACCAGGCGCCGCCGCTGCTGCTCTCGACCCATCCCGCCAGCGACGACCGCCTGGCCGAGTTGACAGCCCTTGCCGATGACGACGGCAGCGGTGAGCGCTTCGCCGAGCGCTTTAACGAGGCCGTGGCGCCCCATCGCAGCGATTGGATCGCGGCGGAGATCGGCGCCGGCCGCCACGGCGCCATGGAAGTGGTCCTGGAACGCCTTGGCGAGAGCGGCACAACACACTATTGGCGCGGCGAGCTGTTGCGCCGCGACGGCGAGCACGAGCAAGCCCTGGCCGCCTATCGCAAGGCGACATCCGATAGCGGCGCACCGGCCGCGGCGCATCGCGGCCTCGGGCTGGCCCTGTGGTCGCTGGGCCGCGAGACCGAGGCCCGGCGCGCCTTCACCCGGTATCTGGTCGCGGCGCCGCAAGCCGAGGACACGGCCATGATCCGCGCCTATATCGAGGACCTCAAATGATGCGAATCGCGGCGGCGCTCCTGCTGTTGCTCGCGGTCGCCTGCGAACAGGTCACCCTGGTCGAGCCCGGCACCCAGTCCATCAACAGCGCCTATGAGGTGACCACGCCTGTCGCCTGGAGCCGCTTTCCCCTCGCGCCCATGGAGCAGTGGACCATCGACGGCCTGCCGCTGCAAAATTTGCGGCTCTATGCGGCGATCGAGAATGGCGACGCGCTGTTCGAGAACAGCCGCGCCAAGCCCGACGACGGCGTGCCGCGCTATCGCAGCGGCATGCGGGCGGGCGACGTGGCCGAGCTTGCCGTGGCCAGCCTCGCCCGCGCCGGCGCCAACGATCCCAGCTTCAGCAATCTGCGACCCGCCGCCTTCGGCAGCCTCTCGGGCTTTCGCTTCGACATCGCCTTTCTCTCCAGCGACGGCCTCGCCTATCGCGGCCTGGCCTTCGCCGCCATCGACGAGGAGAGCATTCTCCGCCTGCTGCTCTACATCGGCACCGCCGCCGTCTATTTCGACGCCCACCGCGAGACCGTGGAGACCATCTTCCGCTCGGTGTCTATGCCCGACGATCAGAAGTGACGATAGCCGGTCTCGCCGAGCGGCATGGGGCTGCCGTCGGCGTTGCGGACGCTGACCCCCTCGCCCGCCTCGACACTGCCGATGCGCGTCGCGCCGGCAACAGCGTCGATCGCCGTAAACACCAGCTCGTAGTCATCGCCACCGGTTAGCATACGAGGCAGCCAGCTGGGCTCGATTTTCACGATATCGCGAGCCGCATCGGAGAGCGGCACCGCATCCGCATCGAGCACGATGGCAACACCCGAGGCCTCCGCGATATGGCCCGCATCGGCGACGAGGCCGTCCGAAACATCGGCGCAGGCGCTGGCGACGCCTACCAGCTCTCGCCCCAGCGCCAGGCGCGGTGTCGGCAGGCGCAGGCGCTCGACGAGCGTCTCGTGGCCCCTGCCCGGCAACTCGCCCTGCAAGGCGGCGAGCCCCAGCACCGCATCGCCGATGGTGCCGGAGACATAGACGGAATCGCCCGGCCTGGCGCCCGAGCGCCGCAAGGGCTGCGCGACACTCCCCAGCGCCGTGACCGACAGTGTCAGGGGGCCGGGGGTCGACACCGTATCGCCGCCGGCCAACGCGATGCCCCAGCGCGTCTGCTCCTCGCCCAGACTGGCGCAGAAGCGGCGCAGCCAGGCATCGTCGATGTCGTCCGGAAGCACCAGCGTCAGCAGATAGGCGAGCGGCTTCGCACCCATCGCGGCAAGGTCGCTCAGGTTCACGCGCAACGCCTTCGCAGCAATCGCCTCGGGCGTCTCGCCAGTGGGAAAATGCACACCGGCCACGAGACCGTCCTGGGTGACGACCATCTCCTCGCCCGCAGGCAGCAGCGCCGCATCATCCTCGAGCCCGAGCGCGCCGGGGAAGCCTTCCGCCAGGGGGCGGAAGAGAGCCTCGATCAGGGCAAATTCAGTCGCCCTGCCCGCCATCGGCCCATTCCGCCGCCCGCAGGCGCCGCGCAAGGGTTTCAAGGGCACCGTTGACGAAGCCAGCCTCGTCCTCGTCGAAAAAGCTGTGGGCGATGGTGACATATTCACTGACCGCCGCACGCACCGGAACATCGGGACAGTCGCGGATCTCGAACGCCGCAACCCGCAGCAGGCCGCGCATGGTGAGCGACAGGCGCTCCAGCGACCAGCCCTCGCGCAGCACCTCCGAGACCGCCGCATCGAGGGCCTCGGCATGGGCCAATGCCCCTTCCGCCAGGCGTTCCAGGAAAGCGGTGTCCAGCGCCCCTGTCGGCGACGGGCGTTGCGCCATCTCGGCAATCACGGTCCTGGCCGTGGTGCCGACCAGACCGATCTGATACATCGCCTGCACCGCCCCCAGGCGGGCGCCGCGCCGTGCCGCAAGCGCGTGATCGGCGGCATCACTCACGTCTTGCCCGCGAAGTTACGGGCCAGACCGATCATGGCGAGACACGCCTCGGCAGCGACGGCGCCCTTGTTGCCTTCCGCAACAGCCGCACGCTTCATCGCCTGCTCGCGATTTTCCGTGGTCAGGATACCGTTGCCGAGCGCAGCACCTTGATCGATGGCGAGGTTGGTCAGACCGCGCGCGCTTTCACCGGCAACAATATCGTAGTGGCTGGTCTCGCCGCGAATGACGCAGCCAAGCGCCACGTAGCCGTCATAAGCGCCGGCGCGATGGGCGCTGGCGATGGCGCCAGGGATCTCCAGCGCGCCGGGCACGGCGACACTGTCCCAATGGACACTGGCAGCCTCCAGCGCGCCCACCGCGCCCGCCTCGAGCTCGGCGGCAATGTCTTCGTAATAGCGCGCCACCACCAGCAGCACGCGCGGGGTCCCTGCCATCTCAGTCTCCACCATCGATCGGCCTGCGCCGGGCGATGCTCAAGCCGAAGCCGTCGAGGCCCACCACGGTGCGTTCGGAGTTGCTCAACAGCTCCATCTCGCTGATGCCGAGATCGAGCAGGATCTGCGCACCCGTGCCATAAGCGCGCAAGGCGCCCCCGCTCTCACCGGGGTCGATTTCGCGGCCCTCCAGCAAGGTGGAGAGCGAGTCGGGCCGCGCGGCACGGATCACCACCACCACACCGCGCCCTTCCTCGGCGATCAGCTCCATGGCCCGGTGCAACTCATCGCCGCGACCGGTCGTGGTATCGCCCATGATATCGATCAGCGGATTGACCCGGTGCATGCGCACCAGCACCGGCCCTTTGCTCGCCACGTCGCCCTTGACCAGCGCCGCGTGCTCCGTGCCATCGGCGGTGTTGACGTAGACGATCATGCGGAAGGTGCCGCCCCAGCGGCTCTCGAAATCCCGCTCCAGCAAGCGATCGACAACGCGGTCGGCGCGGCGGCGATAGGCAATGAGGTCCGCGATGGTGCCGATCCTGAGACCGTGCTGCTGGCAATAGGCGATGAGGTCGTCGCGCCGCGCCATGGTGCCGTCGTCATTCATGATCTCACAGATCACCCCGGCGGGCGCGAGCCCCGCGAGACGCGCGATATCGACGGCCGCCTCGGTATGGCCGGCGCGCACCAGAACGCCGCCATCGCGCGCGACAACGGGAAAGACATGGCCGGGTGTCGTAATGTCGGCGGCCGTACTGCGCGAATCGATGGCGGTATGAATGGTATGCGCGCGGTCCGAGGCCGAGATGCCGGTCGAGACCCCTTCCGTCGCTTCGATGGAAACCGTGAAGGCAGTGTCGAAACGCTTGACGTTGCGCCGCTGCATGGGCTCGAGCTCAAGCTGGGCCGCCCGGTCCGGCGACAGTGCCAGACAGACCAGGCCACGGCCGTAGCGGGCCATGAAGTTGATCGCTTCCGGTGTGGCGAATTCCGCCGGCACGATCAGATCGCCCTCATTCTCCCGGCTCTCGTCATCGACGAGGACGAACATGCGCCCGTTGCGCGCATCGTCGATCAGGTCCTCTATGGGCGAGAAAGGCGATTCCATCGATGCCGAGTTCGCTGCCACGCTCATGCCGCCACTCCTGCATGGGCCAGCGCACGGCGCGCATATCGTGCCAGCATGTCGATCTCCACATTGACCCGTTCTCCGGCTTCAAGCGCACCAAAGGTGGTCATCTGCTGGGTATGAGGAATGATGTTGATGTCGAAGCGGTCGTCAGCGACCCCGTTCACCGTCAGCGAGATGCCGTCGAGCGCGATCGAGCCCTTGGGCGCCACATAGGGCGCCAGCCAATCGGGCATGGCGAAGACCAGCACCAGAGAATCTCCCGATGACGTACGGGAGAGCAGCTCAATGGTGCCATCCACATGGCCGCTGACCAGATGCCCGCCGATCTCGTCACCAATCGTCAGAGAGCGCTCGAGGTTGATCTCCCGGCCCTCGCGCCAATCGCCAAGGGTCGTCTTCGACAGGGTTTCGGCCGAGGCATCGATGGCAAACCAGCCCTCGCCCTTGTCGACCACGGTCAGGCAGGCGCCGGAGCAGGCAATGGAGGCACCAAGGGCTACCGCGTCCATGTCGAACGCCGTCTCGATGGTCATGCGCACGTCGCCACGCTGCTCGATCGCGGTGATTCGGCCGATATCGCTAACAAGTCCGGTAAACATGGCGAGAAACTATTCCTGCCGGGCGTAAGTTTCCAGCACATCCTCGCC
>CAZKTK010000130.1:0-7837 GCA_964555535.1 uncultured Rhodospirillaceae bacterium | reverse complement strand
GACTATGTCGCCGCCGTCGGCTGGGCCCAGGGCTTCGCGCGCGCCAACCGCGAGGTGATGATGGAGCGCATCCTGGCGGTGCTGAAAAAGCACCTGCCGCGGTTCCGCACGGCAAAGACCGTGGTCGATTGCCACCACAACTATGTTCAGCGCGAACACCATTTTGGGGCCGACGTCTGGCTCACGCGAAAGGGCGCCGTTCATGCGGGCGAGGGCGCGCTCGGCATCATCCCAGGCTCCATGGGCGCGAAGTCGTTCATCGTGCGCGGCAAGGGCAACGCGGATGCCTTCCACTCCTGCTCCCACGGCGCCGGGCGCCGCATGAGCCGCAGGGCTGCACGCGAGACCTATTCGGTCGACGAGCACAGCCGAGCCACCGCCGGCGTCGAATGCCGCAAGGACTCCGGCGTCATCGACGAGACGCCCATGGCCTACAAGGACATCGACGCCGTGATGGCAGCCCAGGCCGATCTGGTCGAGGTGATGCACACCTTGAAGCAGGTCGTCTGCGTCAAGGGCTGAGTCAGTTGCTCGGGAAGTCTTTCTCGGGAATCTCGATGCCGACTTTGCGCAGGGTGGAGATATAGGACTCGATGCGCGCCTCCGGCAGGTTCCACTTCTCGAATTCGGCGCGGGCATCCTCTGGATAGGTCGGATAGGCTTCGAGCAGGCGGGCCGCCTCGGCGCGCGCGTCGCCCATGCGCCCGGTGCGGGCGTAGATCGTGGTGCGCAGCACGTAGTCCCACCACCAACCCCAGGTCAGGCCGTGGGCGTGCGTCAGGGCGGTATCGTAGTCTTCCTGGAAGATATAGTAGTATGATAGGAAATAGTGATACCAAGGCTGATGGTCCGGGTTCATCACGATCGCCTTCTCGATCATCGCAGCGCCTCGGTCCTCGTCGCCTGACATGCCCAGTTGGGTGCCGATATCAGCCAAAAGGGCCGCGTGATGCGGGCTCAAGGCGATGGCCCGATCTGAGGATACGCGAAATTCGTCTATCTCGCCGCGATTGAAGTGCACCAGGGCGGAGATCCAGTGGGCAATGGGACTATCCCGGTCGAGCTCCACCGCACGCCTGGCCGAGGCCAAAGCGCGATCGAGCGGATCGGCCCCGGGATTGAAGCCGAATATGAGCTCATCGCGAATATTCCAGGCCATCCCCGCATAGATCATGGCATTGTCGGGTTCGCTCTCGAGCGCCTGCTCGTAGCAGGCGCGTATCGCCAGATGCCTTTCAGGCGTGGGCTGGGTGGCGTAGTAGTCGGCATGGCGGTAGATGCATTCGACACCTGACAGGCCCTCGGGCGCATGTTGTCGCGTACGATCCGTCTCAGCTTGCAGGATCGCGCCCGAAAACGCGCCGATCGAATTGACGATGCCGTCGGTGATCTCGTCCTGGACGGCAAACAGATTGGCGGCGGTGAGGTCGCGATCATAAGTCTCGGACCAGACGTTGGTGCCATCCTTTGCGTCGAGAACGCGTGCCGTCACCCGTAAATGCCCTTCCGCACGTCTGACGCCGCCTTCGACCACATAGTCCGCGCCCAGGTCCTCGCCGACCATCACAGCATCGACGCTCTGGCCTTTGTACTTGTTGGTCGAGCTGCGCGCGAAGACCAGCAGCAGGCTGAAGTTGGTCAGCCGGTTGATGATGTCCTCGGTCAGGCCGTCGCTGAAATAAGTCTCCTCCGGATTGCCCGAGAGGTTAGCGAAGGGCAGCACGGCGACCCGCGGGCCGCTGGGCAGGGCTAGCGCGGCATCGCCGGTGTCGGCCTCGGCGGTCTCGGTGATGCTCTCGTCTGGCTGTGTCAGCAGCCAAGCGGCGGCGCCGGTCGCGACCAGCAGCGCCGTGGCAGCAGCGATTGCGATAAATCGCCGCGGCTTTGGCTCGGGCTTCGTCGCAGCCTCGCCGCCGATGCTGTAGGCGCGCACGGGCTCTACGATGTTCTTGACCTCGTGCTCGCCGAGATCGCCGAAGGCCGCCTCGATGCGGCCCTTGACCGCGCCGCGGATCATGTCCGAGACGCAGATCCCGCCCGGCTCGGCCAGGCTCTCCAGGCGTGCCGCGATATTGACGCCGTCACCATAAACAGTGCCGTCGTCCTTGTGCAGGGCCTCGCCGATGTGGATGCCGATGCGAAAATGCATGCGCCGTTCTTCGGGCAATACGCCATTGCGTGCGGCTAGCGCCTCTTGCACCGCCAGCGCTGCCTGCACTGCGCCGGTCGCTAGCTCGAAGACCGCCAGCACCGAGTCGCCGGCGGTATCGACCACTCTGCCGCCGGCTGTTGCGACATGTTCGCGGAAAAGGCCGCGGCATTCGTCGAGCGCCGCTACGGTTGCCCGCTCGTCGGCGCCCATCAGGCGCGAATACCCGGCGACGTCCGCCGCCAGTATCGCCGCCAAGCGTTGCGTTACGTCGCCATCGGCCATCGCAGTCCCCCAGGGTGCGGGCGCAGGATGGAAAGAGTCTAATCGAAAAGCGCGTCAAATGCCATTTTGGCGAGAGTTCCACCTGGTCCGATCTGCCGCTATGATGGCGGCACCGGAGCCCGGAGGAATGTGATGGCCGTTCTGCAAAGCCAAGTCGACACCGCGTCGGAAGACTACGCCGCCAACCGCGAGCGCATGCTGGCGCTGATCGCTGAGTTTCGCGAGGCGGAGGAGAAGGTGAGGGACCATTCGGAGCGTGGCCGGGCGCGCTTCGAGAAGCGCGGCAAGATGATGCCGCGGGACCGTATCGCCATGCTGCTCGACCGCGGCCGGCCTTTCGTTGAGCTTTCGTCGCTGGCGGGCCTTGGCCTCGACGACGACGACGGCGACGCCACCGCCGCATCCGGCGGCCTGATCATAGGCATCGGCTTCGTCGCTGGCCTGCGCGTGCTCGTGGTCGCCCACGACAGTGCCATCAAGGGCGGCGCCATGACGCCATACGGTCTCGACAAGGCGCTCAGGGCGCAGGAGATCGCCATCCGCAACAAGCTGCCACTGGTCACCCTGGCCGAAAGTGCTGGCGCCAATCTGCTTTACCAGTCGCGGCTCTTCGTTCGCGGCGGACGCACCTTCGCCAACCAGGCGCGCCTGTCGGCGGCGGGCATTCCCCAGGTCACCGTGGTGCATGGCTCGTCCACCGCGGGCGGCGCCTATCTGCCCGGCCTGTCCGACTATGTGGTGCTGGTGCGCGGGCACTCGAAGATTTTCCTTGCCGGACCGCCCCTGCTCAAGGCGGCGACGGGGGAGGTCGCCGACGACGAAACCCTCGGCGGCGCGGAGATGCACGCGGCCGTCAGCGGCACCGGCGAATATCTGGCGGAGAACGACGCCGACGGCATTCGCATCGCCCGCGATATCGTAGGGATGCTGGCGCGCCGCTGGGACGCGCCCGCGCCCCGCGCCGTAGCGCCTGACCCCCTTTACGACGCCGACGAACTGTTAGGCCTGGTGCCCACCGACTACCGCCAACCCTATGACGGGCGCGAGGTCATCGCGCGGCTGGTCGACGGCTCCGAATTCCTCGATTTCAAGCCCGACTACGGCTTCGCCACCCTCTGCGGCCACGCCTCGATCGAAGGCCACGGCGTGGGCCTGATCGCCAATAACGGCCCCATCGATGCGGACGGCGCCACCAAGGCCGCCCAGTTCATCCAGTTGTGCTGCCAGTCGGCGACGCCGCTGGTCTATCTGCAGAATACCACCGGCTACATGGTGGGTGCGGAGGCTGAGGCTCGCGGCATCGTCAAGCACGGCTCGAAGATGATCCAGGCGGTGGCCAACGCCAGCGTGCCCCAGCTCGGCCTGATCATCGGCGCCTCCTTCGGGGCCGGCAATTACGGCATGTGCGGGCGCTCCTACGACCCGCGTTTTCTCTTCGCCTGGCCCAACAGCCGCATCGCCGTGATGGGCGGCGAACAGGCGGCGGGCGTCATGACCATCATCGCCGAGGACCGCGCCAAGCGCGAAGGCAAGGAGCCGGACACGGAAACCCTGGCCAAGCGCGAGCGCCTCATCATCGACCAGTTCGACCGCGAATCCACCGCCCTCTACGCCACCGCCCACCTCTGGGACGACGGCATCATCGACCCCCGCGACAGCCGCCGGCTGCTGGGGTTCTTGCTGGCCACCTGCGCTGAGGCCGATGCCAGGGAGCTGAGGCCGAGCAGCTTCGGTGTGGCGCGGATGTAGAGTCGTCACTCAGTCTGTTGGCTCCGGCCTGTCGGGAACGTCGAGTCCGGCCTTGCGGAAACCTTCGACAAACATTTGCGCGTGGTCTTCACGAAAACTCCACTTGTCGATCTCGTCCCAGTAATTGTCAGCAAAATTAGGGTCAACCTCTAGCAACTTGTCGATCTCTTCGCGCGCTTCATCTAAGCGTCCGAGCTGTCCATAGGCGGCGACAACCTGTGCATGGTACCATAAGGCACCTACCCAATTTGCGTTCAGAGCGGCCGCCAGAGCGTCTTCGTAACCACCGCGGCGGTAATGGTAATGGAAGAAAGCGAAATGATACCAGCTCGGATGTCGCGGATTGAGCGCGATGGCTTTCTTCATCGTGGCGATGCCACGCTCGTCTTCACCGCTGTGTACGAGATTGATTCCAGTAGTAGCCAGGATACCCGCTTCGTTTGGATCCAGTGACAAGGCCTTTTCCGCCTCGATGCGAAAGGATTCGATGTTGCCCATAACGTAGTGCACTGATGCCAGAACATTGTGGGCGGCGGCACTATGGGGGTCGCTACTGACAGCCCGTTTCGCCGCTTCTAAGGCGCGATCGAGCGAGCCGGGTCGTGAATTGAAATTAAAGCGATGCTCGTCAAGGCTTATCCACGCTAATGCCAGCCAGCCACCTGAATAGCTCGAATCCTCGTTGACGGCACGCTCGGCACAGCTGCGGATGATGGCGTGCTCCGCTGCCGTGGCGCCATCGTAATAACGTGCCATGCGTAGCCAGCATTCGACAGACGCCAGCTCCTCCGGCGGCTTGTCGGCGACGCTGCGCAGCGCTGCGCGCAGCACGATGCCTTGCGCATCACCGATAGTCGCCGCCACTCGGTTGACCACGTCGTCCTGGATCTCGAACACGCTTGCCGCCGTCAGGTCGCGGTCGTAGGTCTCGCCCCAGAGGTGGGTGCCGTCGCCGGCATCGCTTAATTCCACCAGCACCCGCACCGTGTTGCCGTCGCGGCGCACGCCGCCTTCGACCACGTAGCGTGCGCCGAGTTCGTGATGCAGTGTGGCGGCATCAACGCCTTGGCTGGCGTATGAACGATCCAGAAAGCTGGCGCGATTCCGAGCAGAGCGATCTGGTGCTGGCCGTGGCTGTGGGCACGTGGTGGACCGGTCATAACCGCCCGCGGCCGGATGCCTATCACAAGGCCCAAACGCGCAGAATCGAAGAAGCCTGGGAGCGAAATAAGAAAGCCATTGTTCCGCTCTGATCACTTCATCGTCGGCGTCGATCTTTGCCAGGCGCAGGATCCAACCGCCATAGCCGTCGCTGAGCCCGTCGGCGAGGATATCCACCTGAGGCACCTCGAACGCCGGCCGCTTGGTGAGACGTATCCGGACGTTGTTGCCCATGTCCGCGCTTTGGTGAGGGCGCTGCCCGGTGCCGAGCTCGTGGTGGATGCAACAGGCGTAGGCAGGGCTGTGCTGGATCAGATGCGCCAGGCCGGGCTCGAGCCTGTGGCAGTGACCATTACCTCAGGCAAGAAGACCAAGCCCGACGGTGCCGGTGGCTGGCGTGTGCCTAAGGTGGAGCTGCTTCGGCCTCTGCTGAGCGCTGTCGAGGGCGGGCGGCTAAAGGTGGCGGCGGGGCTGCCGGATGCAGAGGCGCTGGTGGGGGAGCTGAGGGCTTTCCAAAGGGCGTTCACGGAGGCAGGGCATGCCACGTTTGATGGTGTGGGGGAGCATGACGATTTGGTGATTGCGGTGGCGTTGGGAGCTTGGTGGTGGGGGCAAACCGCAACGGCATAACCGGCGAATCTACAGTGCAAATAGTCCGCCAGAATCCGCCATTGTGCAGTGCCGTATTTGGCCGTTTAGTAGAGAAATAGTAGAGAAACCGGCTCACTCAAAACCGAGCGCCTTCAGCAACCTATTGAATTTGAAAATAAAACACTGGCGTCCCCTACGGGACTCGAACCCGTGTTTTCGCCGTGAAAGAGGGAAATCTGACACAGCCTGAGACATTCAGAGAACCTATTAATGTTTTTTACACCAGTAGGTTACCAAACTTCCATCCCCGCTTGTCTCTGACTGTGGCAGCCCATATATTGGGGAATAGTTGGGGAAGTTTTGGAGAGCAGCGCGATGGCCAGGACCGTGCGAGACGCGAATCTGGAAACCCGAACATCAAGAGCCCGGTTGAAGGCCCGGAAAAAGCCCTATTGGCGCACCCTCAACCAAGGCCAGCACCTCGGCTACTACAAGGGTGCTCGCGGCGGCTCATGGATTGCGCGCCTTTTTCTCGGCGAGCGCCAATATCTGGAGTCCACGTTGGCCAAGGCAGACGACACGTCGGATGCGGACGGCCTTGAAATACTCAGCTTTCCTCAGGCACAAGAGGCGGCCCGGACGTGGTTCACGGCAGAGGCGCGACGGCGAGCTGGACTCGAGGACGAGCGAGGCCCATACACGGTCGCAGACGCGATGCAGGACTACCTCGATGAACTGGCGCATCGCGCGAAGGCTATTGCGCCCACCAAACACGTTATCGATATGCATATCCTGCCAGCCTTCGGCGACAGGGAGACAGCAAAGCTGACAACGGCGTCAATCCGTGACTGGCACCGGAAGGTGGCGGCCACGCCTGCTCAGGTGCGCGGCGGCCGCAATGGCAGCGTGCGATACCGACAATCGGGCAATAAGGTGGAGGCCACGCGCCGCCGCAGGGCCACGGCCAACCGGATTCTCACCGTGCTCAAGGCGGCTCTCAACCACGCTTGGCGCGAGGGCAAAGTTTCAAGCGATGCCGCTTGGCGGCCCGTCAAGCCATTTCGCAGCGTAGACTCCGCCATAGTGCGTTATCTCACTCAAGCGGAATGTGTGCGGTTGGTGAACGCCTGCGAGCTGGATTTCCGACAGCTCGTGCGCGCGGCGCTGCTCACCGGATGCCGATACGGCGAGCTTACCAGGCTGCAAGTCTCCGACTTCGACCCTGACGCCGGCACGGTGGCAGTGCGGACAAGCAAGAGCGGCAAGCCGCGGCATGTGATATTGACCGATGAGGCGGGCGATTTCTTCGCCGAGTCTACCGCAGGACAGCCAAAGGACACGCTGATATTCCGGCGCGCCGATGGTGGCCAGTGGGGCACGTCGCATCAACGGCGACCACTCTTGGAAGCGTGCAGCCAAGCCGGCATCAAGCCGGCCGTCAGCTTCCACATTCTCAGGCATACGCACGGCAGCCAACTCGCGATGCAGGGCGTGCCGCTCGCCGTGATAGCGCAACAGCTTGGACATGCCGATACTCGTATGACCGAGCGCCACTATGCACATTTGTCGCCAAGTTACGTCGCCGACACCATCCGAGCGAGCTTCCCCAGGCTCGGCATTCTCGAGCCGGCAAAAGTTGCTGCGCTCCCGAGCCGCTGACCACAGACACTCTTATAAGAGGCCAGGATGGCGAAAATTAGAAAGCGGCGCTTTCTCAGAGATCCGTTGGCTGAGCATGAGGAAAGTGTCGAAGGAAAAAGCTATTATGGAGACGAAGACCGCGCCGCTATTCTTGCCACTTTCAAGCCGCGCAAAGCCTTCGACGAGGCAGCATTTTTTCGCCGGCTCGAATCTGCGGCATGGTGGTATGTAGACCTATCCGCGGCCATATATGGACATGAT
>CAZKTK010000129.1:0-7882 GCA_964555535.1 uncultured Rhodospirillaceae bacterium | reverse complement strand
TCTACGACAATGGCCGCGGCACCATCGTCAACAACGATATCTACGACAATGGCAAGGCCGGCATCTCGGTCGATGCGGGCGCCGATCCGGTGGTAATCGGCAATCGCATCACGGGCAGTGGCTATGAAGGCGTCTGGGTGCTTGCGGACGCGGCTGGCGGCCGTTTCGAGAGTAACGATCTGCGCGGCAATACCCGTGGCGCCTGGGATGTGGAGGCGGGCGCGGGACCTGTCGTTCGTATCGGCAACCTGCCGAATGACGGCGACGGCGACAGGGCCGAGGTGACCCCGCCCGTGACCGTATCGGGCGAGGTTCATGTGGACGTTGCCGGCGGGCGCGACTTTCGCAGCATTCAGGCCGCCATCGATGCTGCCGAGGAGGGCACCACGATCCATGTCCATCCCGGCACCTATGCCGAGGGCCTGCTGATCGACAAGACCATAGAGGTGCTCGGCACCGGTGCCCGCGACGAGGTGGTGCTGGAGATCAGCGGATCGGACGTGGTCTGGTTCCAGGGCGGCGACGGCAAGCTCGCCAATATGGCCCTGCGTCAGATGGGCGATGGCAATTGGTATGGCATCGATATCTCTGCCGGTTCACCGATCATCGAGAATGTGGATGTCAGCAGCCAAAGCCTCGCCTGTATCGCGGTTCACGACGGCGCTGATCCGCTGTTGCGGGACAACGCCGTGCACCATGGCAGGGAAAGCGGCATCTATATCTATGACGATGGCCGCGGCACCATCGAGGGCAACGACATTTACAGCAACGGCTATGCCGGTATCGCCATTCGCAATGGCGGCGACCCGCTGGTTCGCGGCAACACCATCCGCGACGGCCAGGAAAGCGGCCTGCACATCTATGAAGAGGGGTTCGGGACAATTGAGGACAACGAGATCCGTGGCAACATGCTGGCTGGGATCGAGGTCAAGGGCGGCTCGAATCCGACCATTCGCCATAACCAAATTCATGGCGGCAAGGTGAGCGGCATCTACGTTCATGAAAACGGCGCTGGCACCATCGAGAACAACGAGATTTACGCCAATGCCTATTCCGGGGTGGAGCTCAAGGACGGCGCCAACCCGATCCTGCGCAACAACATGATCCGCGACGCCGGCGAGAACGGCATCTTCGTCAATGAAAACGGCCGCGGCATGATCCTCAACAACGATATTCTCGACAACGCTCATGCCGGCATCGTCGTTCACGAGGGCGGCAACCCGCTGGTCCGGGGCAACCGGATCAACGGCAACGGCTATGAGGCGGTTTGGGTTCGCGCCGGGGGCGGCGGCAAGTTCGAGAACAACGATCTCAGCGGCAATGTACGGGGCGATTGGGACATCGAGGAAGGCGCGGGCGAAGTCATTCGCGCCAACAACCGCTCATGAGCGCATACGCCGGGAGCGCGGAGGTGCCCGCAGGCGCCTGCGATTGCCACATGCACATTTTCGGCCCGGCGGAGCGTTATGCCCCGATCGACGAAGCGGATTACGTGCCGGCGGATGCGCTGTTCGAGGAATATACCGCTCTGAGGAGTGGCCTCGGACTGAGCCGCACGGTGGTGGTCCAGCCCAGCATCTACGGTCTCGACCACGGCTGCACGGCGGATGCGGTCGAGCGTCTAGGCGAAAGCGGGCGCGGCGTCGCTGTGCTCTCGCCCGACGTCCATGACGGTGAGATCGAATATCTGCACGCCATCGGCTTTCGCGGTACGCGCTTCAATCTGGTCAACAGCGGCGGCATCGGCGCCGAGGCCTTGGAGACCATGGCGGCGCGGGTTGCCGACTATGCCTGGCACGTTCAGGTGATGGTTACGGGCGAGGCGATCGAGGCCCTGGCGCCGCGTCTGGCCGCTCTGCCCGTGGATGTGGTGATCGACCACATGGGCCGGGTTGATGCGGGCGCCGGACCCGATCAGGCCGGATTTCGCAGCCTGCTGTCATTGCTCGACAGCGGGCGCAGCTGGGTCAAGCTGTCGGGTGCCTACCGTGTCGACTTCGGCGGTGCGCCCTGGTCCGGGGCGCAGCCTCTGGCAAAGGCTCTGCTCGCGGCGGCGCCTGAGCGTCTGGTCTGGGGTACGGATTGGCCGCATCCGGATCTCGGGTCGAGCCCGATGCCGGACGATGCCGCCTTGCTCGACGCTCTCGCCGCCTGGGCCGACGACGATGCGCTGTTGCGGCGCATCCTGGTGGACAACCCGGCGGCGCTTTACGACTTTGCCCCGGAGGCAGGAGAATGAACAAGTTCGCAATTGTGACAGGCGTCGCCGGTCTCGTTGTTGGCGTCGGGCTCGGCCAGATGGGCGGTGGCGGTCCTGTTTCGCCCCAACCCGAGCCGACGGCGGCTGCGCCCGTCACCGAAGCCGCCGCGCCGGTGCGCTGGAAGGTCGCCAGCACCTTTCCCAGCACCCTGACCCTGGTCGGCGAAGGCGGTATTCATTTTCAGGACCGCCTGGCGGCGATATCCGGCGGCGAGATCGCGCTCAAGTTCTTCGAGCCCGGCGCCCTGGTGCCGGCCTTCGAGGTTTTCGACGCGGTCTCCGCCGGCTCGGTGGACGCGGGCTGGGCGGCATCGGGCTACTGGGCCGGCAAGATGCCGGCGGCGCAGGTCTTCAACTCCGTGCCCTTCGGGCCGATGTTCAACGAACTGATGGCCTGGATGCGCTACGGCGAGGGCCAGACGCTCTACGAAGAGCTTTATCATCCGCACAACGTCCACCCGCTCGTCTGTTTCTTCGTGCCCCAGGACGGCTCCGGCTGGTTCCGCACCGAGATCGCGTCTACGGACGACTTCTCCGGGCTCAAGGTGCGCTATCTCGGCTTCGGCGCGCGGGTGCTGGAGAAGTTCGGCGCCTCCACCCAGATCATCGCCGGCGGCGACATCTACACCGCGCTGGAGCTCGGCACCATCGATGCCACCGAGTTTTCCATGCCCGCCATCGACTACGACCTCGGCTTCTACCAGATCGCCAAGCACTACTATCTGCCCGGCTGGCACCAGCCCGCAAACATGGGCGAATTCATCGTCAATCTGGATCGCTGGAACGCGCTCGAGCCGCGCCAGCAGATGCTGATCGAGACGGCGTGCAGCGAGTCTGTCGTCAATACCATGGCATCGGGCGAGGCCGCCCAGACCGAGGCCCTGAAGAAGATCGAGGCGGAAGGGGTGACGGTTCATCGCTGGCCGCCCGAGATGATGCAGGCTTTCGAGGAGCAGTGGCTGATCGTGGCGGAAGAGCAGGCGGCGGCCGACGAAGGCTTTGCCAAGGTCTGGCGCTCGCTGCAGGCCTTCCGCGCCAACTATCGCGACTGGTCCGAATTGGGTGCCATGGACTGATGACGGACACGGTCAGCGGCAAGACCGCGGTCTACGCTATCCTCGGCGATCCCGTGGCGCAGGTGGGCTCGCCCGCGCGTTTCAACGCCCTGTTCCGCGAGCGCGGCCATGACGGGGTGATGGTTGCCATGCGCATCGCGGCGGACGAGCTGGCGCAAGGCTTTGCCGGCTTGCGCACTATCGGCAATCTCGCCGGCCTCGTCTTCACCATCCCCCACAAGCTGCCCATGGTTGGGCTGGTGGACGATCTGGCGCCCAACGGCCGCCTTGTCGGCGCCATCAACGCCGCAAAGCCGGGCCCGGACGGGCGCTGGATCGGCGACATGTTCGACGGCCGTGGCTGCGTGGCGGCGGCACGGGCAAGCGGCCACGATCTCGCCGGGCGCTCGGTGCTTCAGGTGGGTGCCGGCGGGGTGGGGCGTGCCATCGCTTTCGCCATGGCCGAAGTGGGCATCGTCCGGCTCAGCGTCTCTGACTTGGACGAGACCCGCGCGCGCACTCTCGCCAATGACGTTACTGCCGCCTTTCCGGAGATTGCGGCCGACGTAACCACCGAGGTTGCCGGCCACGACGTGGTGGTCAATGCCAGCCCGCTGGGCATGGCCGAGGACGACCCCATGCCCGTCCCCGCCGACGACCTCGGCGAAGGCATGCTGGTCATCGATGTCATCCTGCTCGACCGTCCCACCCCGCTCCTCGCCGCCGCCGCAGAGCGCGGCGCCGCCACCCAGAACGGCCACGCCATGCTCGCCGCTCAGGTCGGCGAGATCGCCGATTTC
Source organism: uncultured Rhodospirillaceae bacterium (assembly GCA_964555535.1). Lineage (GTDB taxonomy): Bacteria > Pseudomonadota > Alphaproteobacteria > UBA7887 > UBA7887 > UBA7887. The sequence continues at coordinate 3,767 of CAZKTK010000129.1, read as the reverse complement.
TTCGGTGTTACCACTTGAGCACGTCGGCGGCGGCGGGCCTCTCCCGGTAGCGCGCGTCCCATTCTCGCAGCTTCGGCCGCTCGCCGAGCAGGTCCGCCTCGATGAAGCGCAGGAACTGCAGCGCTGCCTGCATGGTGCAATCGGCGATCGAGACCCGCTCGCCCGTCAACAAGGGGCGGCCGTCGCCGAGCAGGCTCTCAAGGTAATCGAGGGGCGTTTGCAGCGCCTCCTCCATCTCATTGGCCAAGGCGTGATCCGGCGGCCAGCCCAAGGGCGATTTCGTGGCGTGGGCGTAGCGCGCCATGGGGATGGCCACGCGCAGGTCCACCACGCGTTCGAGATCGCGGGCATGGGCGCGGCTCAGCGCGTCGTCGCCGAGCAGGCAGCCGTCGGGAAAGCGCTCCTCGAGGTATTCCATGATGGCGAGCGACTCGATCAGGTATGAACCGTCGTCGAGTTCCAGCACCGGCAGCGTGCCAAAGGGATTGCGCGCCAGGTGCTCGGGCTCGCGATGGCGGCCCTTGAGGGTGTTGACCATGACCTGTTCTATGCCGAGGTCCGTCCCGAGATGGGCGCGCTCGGCGATGTAGAGCATGATCTTGGTCGGGTTGGGCGCCAGCGGCACCATGTAGAGCTTCATCGGCTCAATGATTCCACCAGGCGAGGTCGGAGAACGGCCTGAGGTCGATCTCGTGGGTCCAGGCCGAGCGGTGCTGCTGGGCGAGATGGAAATAGGTGTCCGCCACCTTCGCCGGCAGCAGCAGCCCGTCATGTTCAAGACCGCGCGCCTCGCGCAGTTCCTGAAACTTCTCCGCCCCCAGCATGCGGCCGAGCGTATCCGGCGCATCCACCGCACCGTCGATGAGGATATGGGCGACGTGAATGCCTTTCGGCGCGAACTCCGCGTTGAGGGACTGGCAGAGCATGCGGCGTCCGCCCATGGCCGCGGCGTGGGAGTGCTGGCCCTTGTTGCCGCGCACTGCCGCCGTTGCGGACGTTACCAGGATCGTGCCCGAACCGCGCTCTTCCATCAACGGACACACCGTCGATGCGACGCGGAACAGCCCGAAGGTGGCAAGCCGCCAGCCCATCTCGAAAGCCTTGGCGCTGGTGTCCGCCAGCGCCCGGTCACCGATCTGGGCGCCGAGATTGTAGACTACCACCTCGATCGGCCCTATATCCGCCTCGATCGCCGCAATGCGGTCCTCGATGCTGTCCGCTTCGATGGCATTCAACAAAAAGCCCGAGGCCGAGCCGCCCTCGCTTTCGATGTCGCCGACGAGCGTGTCGAGACCCTCTTGGTCCGTGCGCCGGCAGAGCACGGCATGATAGCCCTCGCGCGCAAAGCGCTTGCCGACATTGCCGCCGATACCGGCGCCGGCGCCGATTACGAGACAGACAGGTTTCATGGCTTACTCGCTCCCCTTGTTTTCTTGCTTGGCGCCTCAGGGCCGGAGCATGAACCGGCTCGGGCCCTTCAGCGCGTCCAATGTCGGCTGGATCCACTCAACCCAGTCGCAGAGCCGCGCACGGGTTTCGCGCGGGTCGATGATGTCGTGGCTGGAGAAGGCTTCCGCACGGGGGAAGGGCGACTGCCGCGCAGCGAGCTGCTCTTCCAACTCGGCCCGGCGCTTCTCCGGGTCGGGCGCGGCGGCGATCTCGCGGCCATAGGCCACGGCGACACCGCCTTCGACCGGCAGCGGCCCGCTTTCGGACGACGGCCAGGCGAGCACATAGGCATCGTTGCCGTAATGGGCGGCCTGGGCGACGCCAAAGGAGCGGCGCACCATCACCGAGGCCCAGGGCACGTTGCACGCGGCCACCGAGAGCACGGCGGCTGTGCCATGCCGGATTGTCGCCGCCTTCTCCGCCTCGCTGCCGATCATGAAGCCGGGCTCGTCGACGAAAGAGAGCACGGGCAGGTGGAAGGTCTCGCAAAGCTCGGTGAAGCGCCGCACCTTGTGGGCGCCGTCCGCGGTCATGGAGCCGGCGAGATAGCGGCAATTGTTGGCCAGCACACCGACCGGCTGGCCGTTCATGCGGGCGAGCCCCGTGATAAGCCCGCGGCCGTAGCCCGCACCGATCTCGAAGAAGGTATCATGGTCGAGCACCAGCCCGAGCAGGGTCCACATGTTGTAGAGCTTGCGGCGCTCGCGCGGGATGATGTCCAAGAGCGTGTCCTCGCGGCGCCCGCGCGGGTCGTCGCACGGGGCGAGCGGCGGCAGCTCCCAGACATTCTGCGGCAGATAGGAGAGAAAACGGCGGATCTGGTCCAGGGCGTCGGCCTCGTCATCGGCCGCATTGTCGATGACGCCGTTGCGCGTATGCACCTGGGCGCCGCCGAGCTCCTCCTTGGTCAGATCCTCGCCAATGGCGCGCTTGACCACGGCCGGCCCGGCCACCAGCACCTGGGCCGTCTCCTTCGACATGACCGAGAGATGCGCCGCCACCAGGCGCGACGCCGGCAGGCCCGCGACCGGGCCTAGCGCCGCCGTCGCCACCGGCACGGCCGACAGGGTCTCGGCCACGCTGCGAAAGCGGTGGCCCGAGAAGACCGGCGGGCCGGCGGAGGTGGAGCCCGTGCCGCCGACACTGCCGCCGCCGCCCTCATGCAGGCGGATCAGCGGCACGCGGTATTGCAGCGCCAGCTGCTCCGCATAGACGCTCTTGCGCAGACCGGCCTCGTTGGGCGAGCCGCCCTTGACCGTGAAGTCCTCGCCGCCGGCGATGCAGCGGCGCGCCGCGATGGTGGCGAAGCCGAGCACGAAATTGGCCGGGGTGAACGAGACCAGCGCCCCGTCTTCGTCTCGCTCCGCGCCGCCGGCCGCGGGCCCTATCTCCTGGAACGAGCCGTCGTCGACCAGCATATCGATACGCTCGCGCACGGTCTGGCGGTCCTTGGCGTGCTGGCGGGCGACGCTTTCCTCACCGCCAAGCTCAAGCGCCAGGGCGCGCTTGCGCTCGATCTCGACGACTTGGTCCTTCCAGCTCATGTCAGCGGCCGGCCCCCATCGACGGCGATGATGTCGCCGGTCGACGCGGTGATGTGGGTCGCCAGCGCCAGCGCCGCGCCCGCCACCTCCTCCGGCGCGACCAGGCGGCCGATCGGCGTCTTGTCGATCTGCTCCTGGCGCCAGGCGGGATCGAAGCGCAGCGCAAACGCGGTATCGACCAGCCCCGGCGCCACCGAGCAGACGCGGATCTGCGGTGCCAGCGCCCGGGCCAGTGAGCGCGTCATGGTGTCCACCGCCGCCTTGGCCGCGCAATAGGCGACGTTCGAGCCCATGGCCGTCTTGCCCGCGATGGACGAGATATTTATGACCAGGCCGCCGTCGCCCGCCGCCAGCAGCGCCTTGCAGGCACGGATGGTGGCGAAGGTGCAGCGCCAGTTGACGCGAAACACGGCATCGATGATCTCGTCGCTAAGCGCATCGAGATCGTCATGAGGCACGAACTGGGTGTAGCCGGCCAGGTTGACCAGCACGTCGAGGCGCCCGTGACGCGCCTCGATGTCGTCGGCCAACGCGGTCAGGGCGGCACTGTCCTCGGCCTCGATCCGCAGCGCCTCGTGCCCCTCGCCGGCCAACGATGCCAGCGCCTCCTCGCCAGAGGCCGGATTGCTGTGGTAGCCCACCAGCACCTTGGCGCCCGCATCCGCATAGGCGCGGCAGATCGCCGCGCCGATGCCGCCCGCACCGCCCACAGCCAACATGACCTGCCCGTCGAGCGGTCGATGCTTCATGGTTTGGTCCCTCTATTTTCTGCCA
>CAZKTK010000128.1:0-7884 GCA_964555535.1 uncultured Rhodospirillaceae bacterium | reverse complement strand
AACTGCCGCCGCTTCGCCGCCGGCGAGCCCCTGCGCAACGTGGTCGACAAGGCGAACTGGTTCTAGGCGAGCGTGTCGAGCAGGGCCTTGGCTTCGATCAGATCGGGGGTGTCGAAGCCTTCCGTGAACCAACCGTAGACAGGCGCGAGGAGGTCGCGGGCTTCTGTGGTCTTGCCCTGGGACTGCCAGAAGCGGACGAGCGAGGTGGCGGCGCGGAGCTTCCAGGATTTGGCGCCGAGGTCTCTCGCCTTGGACAAGGCCTGCGCGAAATAGCGCTCGGCCTCGGCAACGTCACCGAGACGCGACCGCCACTCGGCTTCGCCGCGAATTCGGTGCAGTTCCGGCAAGCACCATTCCTCCCCGTTCGTTTCCACGAAGGCGATGGCGAGGCGCAATTGGCGTATCGCGGCCTCCATGTCCCCTGACCGGACAAACAGCTCGGCCAGAGCGCCGCGATAGAATGGCAAGCGTTGCGAATAGTCCATCTCCTGAAGGGTATCGATGCCGTCCTGCATCAACTGGCAGCCACGATCGATCTCGCCCAAGCTCCCCTCCGCCCAACCGAGGTGGATATAGGCAAGCGCTTCCAATAGTCGACTTCCTTGGGCTTGCGCGAGGGTCACGATTTCTTGGGCGGTGTCCCTCGCCTTTTCCGGCAGCCGCAAGAAAATATACGCTTCGTTTGCTAACCAAAGGCCCACAATCTTGGTATACACATGATCGGTTTTCCGAACCTTGTCGAATGCCAGATTCGTGAAACGACGCGCTTCCGATACGTCACCCGTTATCCAGCACGTGAAGGACTTGTAGGCACAAGTCATGGGCCTGGAATCTTGTCCAAACTTCAACGCATCAGCGGGATCAATATCCGCGTCCAGCAAAGCGATTGCGTCGTCGAGCTCTCTCTTGGCATCGAAAAAACGCCCCTGGGACAAATACGCAGCGCCCAGGGATCTGTGCGCGGTCATCATGCCGCTGAAATCCTGATTGCGTTCCGATACGTCGACACACCCAACGATGCCGCGTTGTTGGCGCAGGGCGGCGTGTATTTTGCGGTTAGCGGGGCCTGGCGCTGATCGACCGCGCCATCGAACTCAACCCGCACCATCAGCCCTGGTATCATTTTCCCCAGTTCTACAATGCCTACCGGCAGGGGGACGACGCGGCTGCGCTGGAGGCGGCATTGAAGATCAACCTGCCCGGTTTCTTCCGCTTGCACGTGAACACGGCAGCCGTCTATGGGCAACTCGGGATGTCGAAAGAGGCCACGGAGGCAGTCGCCAGGAGTCTGGAACTGAAGCCGGACCTCACCATTGACCTCGAGCTGGAAAGATTGCGGCGCTGGAATTTCGAGGAGTCTCTCATCGAACGCTTAGGGGAAGGCCTGCGCAAGGCCGGCCTGCCCGAAGCGACAGACTAGAGCCCCTCGCCCTGCATCATGTAGCCCATGTGGGCTTCGGCCTGGGCCAGGCCGCCCTCGCCGGGACCCCAGCTGATGGTGCCATCGGAGTTGGCATCGCAGCCGTTGACGATACAGACCAGCAGGTCGCCGATGCGCCCGGCCATGATGTTGGCGTGCTTCGGGTTGTCGTTGGTCATGACCTGTTCGGCCAGGCGCATGATCTCATTTGACCAGGTGACCACATTGCGGGCGCTCGCCGTGACATGTTCGGCATGCACCTTGACGCCATCGGAGGCATCAGCGGCACCGGCAGCATAGCCGATATGGGCTGCGGCACCGCTTGCCGCGTTGATCAGGCCGTATCCGAGGCCCGGCCCGCCGGCAACCGAGCCGGGATCCACCGCATGCATGACATGGCCGGTATGCAGGCGGATCGATTCGAGGTTTTCGGGCTGGCTGACCGCATAATCGGCGTGCTGCAAGGCGATCTTCGCCTCCGCTATCGCCGTCGGCAGCAATCCGCCTCCGTCGGGCGTGTCACCCCAGCCGGTCATGACATGGCCGATATGGGCGTGGGCTTCCTGGGCCTGGGCAGCCGGCGCCGCAAGCGCTATCGCCGCCGCGCCAAGCAGGGAAAGACATATCCGCATCATCCTCGCCTCCATGTGAGTGGTTTGGCTCTGTTTGCGTCAAGTATATTGGCGAGAACGGGCGCATCGGGTAATTTCTTTGCGATCCGGTGGTAACGATGCGAGAACCGCCGTCAATCAGGAACCGATTCGAATGCGAGTGATCTTGGCCAAGCCGCGGGGATTCTGCGCCGGCGTAGAGCGTGCCATCGATATCGTCGAGGGAGCCCTGGCGCGTTTCGGGCGCCCCGTCTATGTGCGCCACGAGATCGTGCACAACAGACGCGTGGTCGAGGAATTGCGTGAAAAGGGCGCCGTATTCGTCGAAGAATTGGATGAGGTACCGGAAGGCGCGGTTACCATCTTCAGCGCCCATGGCGTGGCGCAAGTGGTGTCGGATGCCGCCGAGGAGTGGTCCTTGCCGGTCATCGACGCCACATGCCCACTGGTGGCCAAGGTGCATCACGAGGCACAGCGCTATGCGCGCGCCGGGCGCGAAGTGATCCTCATCGGGCATCGCGGCCATCCCGAGGTGGAGGGGACGAGCGGCCGGGTGCCCGGCGGTGTCCTGCTGGTCTCCACCGCGGAAGAGGTGGAAACCTTGGCGGTGAAGGATCCCGACAAGCTTGCCTATGTCACGCAGACCACCTTGAGCGTCGACGACACCAGCGATGTTATCGCCGCCCTCAAGGCGCGCTTTCCGACGATCAGCGGACCGTCCTTGCGGGACATCTGCTATGCCACGCAAAACCGCCAGTCGGCCGTGCGCAAGCTTGCCGGCGAGGTCGAGGTGATCCTGATCGTCGGCGCGCAGAACAGCTCCAACTCGAACCGCCTGCGCGAGATCGGCGAGGAGCTCGAAGTGCCGAGCTACCTCATTGACGACGCGGATGCGATAGACACAGCGTGGTTCGAGAATGTCCAGCGCGTTGGCATCAGTGCCGGCGCTTCGGCGCCGGAACAGCTGGTCCAGGAGGTGATCGAACGCCTGCGCGACATTGACGACGTCGAAGTCGAAGCCCTGGAAGGCGTGGTGGAACGCGTGCAGTTCAAATTGCCGCCCGAACTGTTGGCGGAGGCGTCGTAATGCCGGTTCCCCTGAGACAGATGGCGCGTGTCGGTGCTTATGTGGTGCGCCAGCGCATGGCCGGGCGCAAGCGCTACCCCCTGGTGCTAATGCTGGAGCCCCTCTTCCGCTGCAACCTGGCCTGCGCGGGCTGCGGCAAGATCGACTATCCGGACAGTATTCTGAACCAACGCCTGTCGCTGGAGGAGTGCCTGCAGGCGGTCGACGAATGCGGCGCGCCGGTGGTCTCGATACCCGGTGGCGAGCCCCTGCTGCACAAGGAGATCGGCGAAATCGTCGCGGGCATCGTGGCGCGCAAGAAGTTCGTCTATCTCTGCACCAACGCCCTGCTGCTGGAAAAGCGCCTCGAGCTGTTCGAGCCGACGCCATACCTCACCTTTTCGGTGCATCTCGACGGTCTCCGCGAAGAGCACGACAAGGCGGTCTGCCAGGAGGGCGTTTTCGATCGCGCCGTGGCCGCCATGAAAGTGGCCATAGCCAAGGGCTTCCGCGTCAATGTGAACTGCACCGTGTTTGACGGCCAGGACCCGGCGGCACTTGCCGAATTCATGGATTTCGCCCGCGACCTCGGCGCCGAGGGCGTCACCATTTCCCCGGGCTACGCCTATGAGCGCGCAGCCGATCAGGACCATTTTCTGTCGCGCGAACGCACCCGCAACCTCTTCCGCGACACCTTCGCCCGCGGCAAGGGCCGCAAGTGGCGCTTCAGCCAATCGATCCTGTTTCTCGATTTCCTCGCCGGCAATCAGAGCTTCGAATGCACGCCCTGGGGCAACCCGACGCGCAACGTTTTCGGCTGGCAGCGCCCCTGCTATCTGCTCGGCGAAGGCTACGCGAACAGCTTTCGCGAGCTGATGGAAGAGACCGATTGGGCGGCTTACGGCACCGGCGCATATGAAAAATGCGCCGACTGCATGGTCCACTGCGGCTACGAGCCGAGCGCCGTCAACGAAACCCTGTCGCGGCCCCTGAAGGCGTTCGGGGTTTGGCTGCGCGGCGTCCGTACCGATGGCGAGATGGCGCCCGATATCGACCTTTCCCGGGCGCGCCCTGCCGACTATGTCTTCGACGACAACGTCTCCCGCTTTCTCGCCGACGAGAACACCCGCGACGAAGACGCAGCCTAGCCGGGCATCGCCACACCGCTGACAGCGCCTGTTTCCAGCAAGATTCTGCGCAAGGCAACCAGGCCGCGACGCGTCTCGAGCGCCGTCGCCACCATGGCCGGCAGGCGCCAGGGCTGCCCCAGCAGACGGCCCATCACGGGCCATGGGGTTACCGTGCCGTCCTCGCGCATGCCATTGCGTGCCAGCGCCGGCACGGAACGCTCAGGCGCATCGGCAACCGCGCGAACCGCAGCAAAAGGGACTCCGGCCTGATCGGCCATGGCGGCGACGGCATGGCTTTCCATGTCCACGGCAGAGGCTTCATGGTCGGCGAAGAGTTGCGCTTTCTCCTCCGCCGAAAGCACAGGCGCATCGGCGCCGAACAATCGCCCCTCGACCACGTCGTCATCGCCCATCAGACGTCGGATCAGACGCCCGCGCCAGGCCTCGTCGCTGCGGAACCTGGCACCGCTCGCGGTCACCACGTCGCGGGCGACCACGACGGTCCCCGGCCAAAGTATCGGCTTGAGCCCACCGGCCAGGCCGACGCTTGCCAGTGCCTTGGCACCATCATCGAGCAGAGCCTGGGCCGCTGCCCGCGCCCGTATCGGCCCCGGCCCGTGGCACGCCACCAGCACCTCGGCCTCGGGCGGGCGCCGCTTGAGCGCCCAGCGCACCACCGCAGCTTCCATGTGCAGCCCGGTAACGACCCCGACGCGTGCCATCACATGCCGTAGGCGGGAAAGCGGGCATTGCCGCGCGTCAGGTTGCGATAGCGCGCCAAAGCCCAAAGCGGGAAATAGGCGGCATAGCCGTGATAGCGAAGATAGAACACGCGCGGGAAACCGACGGCGGTGAACCAGTCTTCCTGCCAGCGGGTATCCTCGCGCGGCGCCGCAAGCAAGTAGTCGATACCGCGGCGAACCGCCGCCGACTCCACTTCGCCCGCTGCCATCAGCGCCAGCACTGCCCAGGCAGTCTGCGACGGCGTGCTCGCCTTGACCTCGTCGCGTCGCGCCAGCTCGTATGTCGCACCGTCCTCGCCCCAGCCGCCATCCTCGCGCTGGCGCGACTCCAGCCATGAGACGGCGCGCCGCACGCGCTCCGATGCCATGTCATAGCCCGCGATATTGAAGGAATTCAGCACCGACCATGTGCCATAAATATAATTCGCCCCCCAACGGCCGAACCAGGAGCCATCCTCTTGCTGGGTCTGTTCGAGGTAAGCGATGCCGCGCGCCACGGTCGGGTCGTCGCGGTCACGGCCAATCTGGCAAAGCGCGCCGACGCAACGCGCGCTGACATCCTCGGTGGGCGGATCGAGCAAGGCGCCATGGTCGGCAAAGGGAATGTGATTGAGATATTCGCGCGTGTTGTCCACATCGAATGCGCCCCAGCCGCCATCGCTGCTCTGCATGCCATCGAGCCATTCAACGGCGCGATCGACATTCTCCCGATGCCGCGGCTCGCCGGCGCGATGCAGCGCCATGGCGGCGACGGCTGCATCGTCCACATCCGGATAATAGGGATTGGCGTATTGGAAAGCCCAGCCGCCCGGGCGCAGGTCGGGGCGCCGATCACGCCAATCGGCCGGACCGTCCAGAATCTGCCGTTCGGCGAGCCAATCGCAGGCTTCCGTCGCGGCGGCCTGCTCGCTCTCGCCGCCGACCTCCAGCATGGCGTGGGCAGCAAGCGCCGTATCCCAGACCGGCGACAGGCAAGGCTGGCAATAGGTCTCTCCGCCCGCTTCGACCAGAAGCTTGTCGATCGCGCGGCGGCAGAGATCGCGCTCAGGATGTCCCGCGGCATGGCCCAATGTGTCATATGCCATCAAGGCATTTGCCATGGCAGGGAAGATCGCGCCGAGGCCGTCTTCGCCATTGAGCCGTTCGCCGGCGAATGCCATGGCCCGTTCGACCGCCCGTTGACGCAGGCGCTTCGGCGCAAACGGCTCGACCGCGCGCAAGACGCGGTCGAGAACCAGGAAGGCCGCCGCCACCTTCCCCCGGGGCGGAAAATAGTTGCGCTCCTTCTCTGGCGGCACCGTGAACAGCTCCGCCACATCGACGCCCTTCGGATTGCGCGCAAGCGGCTTGTACGCCGCCAACACCAGCAGCGGCGCGATCACCGTGCGCGACCAGTAGGAGACCTTGGTCATGTGGAAGGGGAACCAGCGCGGCAAGAGCATGATCTCGGGCGGCATCACCGGCACCGCGCGCCATGGCACCTGCCCGAAGAGCGCCAGGGCAAAGCGCGTAAAGACATTGCTGCGCGCCGCACCGCCACCAGCCAGGATGGCCGCCCGCGCCCTTTGCATATGCGGCGCCTCGATGTCGTCGCCGATCAATTTCAGCGCATAATACGCCTTCACCGAACAGGATATGTCGATATCTCCGCCATGGAACAGCGGCCAGCCGCCGTGCTCGCCCTGACGGGCCCGCAAATAGCGGCCGATGCCGGCCTCGCGCTCGCTGTCGATCTCATCGAGAAAATGGCCGAGCAGTACATACTCGGCGGGAATGGTGCAGTCCGCCTCAAGCTCGTAGCACCAGTGACCGTCGTCGCGGCGCGCCGAGAGCAGCTTGCCCGTGGCTTCTTCGATGGCTTCATCGAGCGCCGAGCCCATTGCTGCCGTGGCCGCTGGTTCCGTCATGTCCGGGATGTCGTCAAGCCGTCTCGGAGGCGACCTCCGACACATCTTCGTCGCGACCCAGTGCGGCAAGCGCCGTTACGACGATGTCGGAAGCTGTCAGGCCGGCGTCTTCATACATCTCCGCCGGCGAGCCGTGTTCGATAAAACGGTCCGGCAGCGTCATCGGACGAACCTTCAGCCCCCCATCGAGCAGCCCATCACCGGCGAGGAACTGCAGTACGTGCGCGGCAAAACCACCAATCGCACCTTCCTCGATGGTGATCAGCACCTCATGTTCCCGCGCCAGCCTGCGCACCAGATCCTCGTCCAAAGGCTTGGCGAAGCGGGCATCGGCAAGGGTCGTAGAGAGACCATGCGCGGCAAGCTCGTCGGCCGCCCTGACGCACTCGCCAAGCCGCGCGCCCAAGCTCAGGATCGCCACCGCCGTGCCCTCACGGATTATGCGGCCCTTGCCAATCTCCAACGGCACGCCGCGCTCGGGCATGTCACAACCGATACCCTCGCCGCGGGGATAGCGCACGGCGCTCGGCCGGTCGTCGATGCGGGCTGCCGTCGCCACCATGTGCACGAGTTCCGCCTCATCGGCGGCCGCCATGATCACGAAACCCGGCAGACAGCCGAGATAGGCGAGATCGTACGAGCCGGCATGGGTAGGCCCATCCGCACCGACCAGACCGGCACGATCGATGGCCAGGCGCACGGGCAGCTTCTGGATCGCCACATCATGCACCACCTGGTCGAAACCGCGTTGCAGGAAGGTGGAATAGATGGCGGCAAACGGCCGATAGCCCTCGGTTGCCATGCCGGCCGCGAATGTCACCGCGTGTTGTTCGGCAAGCCCCACATCGAAGCAGCGGTCCGGGAATTGGTCGGCGAACTTGTCGAGCCCGGTCCCTGACGGCATCGCTGCCGTGACGGCAACGATCTTATCGTCGCGCTCGGCTTCCGCGATCAGGCTTTGCGCAAAGACACCGGTATAACTTGGTGCATTGCTAATTTTCTTCGCT
>CAZKTK010000127.1:0-7940 GCA_964555535.1 uncultured Rhodospirillaceae bacterium | reverse complement strand
TAACAGAATCTCTGCCTCGTGACATGAAACATCAAGTTCATCTGGGAAATAGGGGCTTACGGTGAACGGGCTTTCCGCCTACGAGGCGTCGTCATAGGGCTCGATCGTGGCCCCTTCGATCCTGTAGCCCACATCGATGGGCGCCTCGCCGTCGACAAGCGACAGGTCATGCACTGCCGGGGTTGCCGCCAACATGCCTTCAACCCATACCGGCGTGTACAGGCCCTCGCTTGCGAATGGCGCCGATGGCTTGACGAACACGATCTGGTTGGGCGGCGGCGGCGGTGTATGAATGCAGGCGCCGACAAATGGCACGAGTAGAAACTCGCTCACTTCCTCGCCGTCGAATTCGAGCGGCAAGGCATAGCCGGGCATGCGCACACGCTGGCCGTCATATTTGTCGTCGACCACACCGTCGAGCGATTCCAGCTCGCCGCGGACGGCATTCACATTGGTCCAGAACGTGACTGCGTCCGGGTTTGCCTCGCCCAGATTCTTGGCGAGCACCTGCCGATCCTGGTCGCTCAGCTCCGCCTCCGTGATCAGACCCGAGGCAAGCTTCTCTCGCACCAGAAGCTCGTCGCCCACGTCGTAGTAGATCACCCGCTGCTCGAGCGTGAGCCCGTTGAGCTCGGTTTGCAGCGCGACCGCCTTTGCCTCGGCGTCATAGAGCGCCGTCGGCAGCAGATCCTCCCAGGTCAGCGTCTTGACCGAATCCGCATGCGCCACCACAGCCATGGCTACCGTGGCCGAGAGGGTCGCCAAAGCGCGGCGTAATGTGCGAAGCCGAATTTTCACTGTCCCGTGCACCTTCATTTGCGTATCGCGCCATTATCGATCCGTCGGCCCCCATGTGCCACCCCAAAGCCGCGCTGACAAGCAAGCTTCATCCGCCAGCGGACCCGTTCATTGTCGGATAGTCGAGATAGCCTTCCTCTCCGCCGCCGTAGAACGTCGCGCGGTCGTATGGGGTCAGCTCGGCTCCCTGGCGCAGGCGTTCGGGAAGGTCGGGGTTGGAGATGAAGAAACGGCCGAAGCCGATCGCATCGGCATCGCCCTTGGCCAGCATGGCGTTGGCGCTGTCGCCGCGGAAGTTGCCGGCGGCGATGAGCGGGCCATGCCACAGGGCGCGGAAGAGCTCCGCCGCCGATGGCACGCCCTGGTGATCCACCTCGCGCTGGCCGGCGCCGCTGGCCCGGGGCTCGATCAGGTGGAGATAGGCCAGGCCGAGCGTGTCGAGCTCGCGAACCAGATACGAGTAGAGCGGCATCGGCTCGTCCTCGCCGCTGTCGTTGGCGACGCCGTAGGGCGACAGGCGAATGCCGACCCGCTCCGGCCCCCATACCTCTGCGATGGCCCGGGTGATTTCCAGCACCAGCCGGCAGCGGTTCTCGATGGAACCGCCATAGGCATCGCTGCGGCGGTTGGTGCGTGTCTGCAGGAACTGCTCCAGCAGATAGCCGTTCGCCGAATGGATCTCGACGCCGTCGAAGCCGGCTTCCATGGCGCAGCGCGCGGCGTGGACGTAGCGCTCGATCAGGCCGGGGATTTCTTCCGTCTCAAGGGCACGCGGGGTCGGCGCGGGGATCCGTTCGAATTCGGGCGTGAGGATCATGGCGTCTGCCGCCACCGCCGACGGCGCGATCGGCAGGCCGCCGTCCGGCTGGTACGAGGAATGGGACAGGCGGCCCATGTGCCAGAGCTGGAGATAAATCTTGCCGCCCTCGGCATGTACGGCGTCGCAGACCAGCTTCCAGCCCGCGACCTGTTCCGGCGAATGGATGCCAGGCGTACACGGCGCGCCGCGGCCGTCCGCCGAGACCTGGGAGGCTTCGGCGATGATCAAGCCGCCGCGGCTGGCGCGCTGGGCGTAGTATTTCGCCATCATCTCGTTGGCGGTATGGCCGGGAACCGTGGCACGCATGCGCGTGAGCGGCGCCATCACCACGCGGTGGGACAGTGACAGGTCGGCAATGGTGATCGGCGTGAAGAGATCGGTGCTGGTCATGGGTATGGGCTCATCGGTCCGGAAAAGAGATCCCGGTGCTAAGCGATCTCCACCACCCCGTCAATGGCATGGCCGGCCATGGCCTCGCGGCAGCGCGCGGCCAGCGCTTCCGCCGCCGCGGCATCGCCGGCGCTGACATTGATGCGCGCGAGGGTGCCGTGGGCCTTGTCGGCGACCACGTCGACCTCGACAGTCTCGCCCGCTTGCGCCAGGGCGGCGAGTTCCACCGCCAGCACCCGCTTTGCCGCATCGAGGCGCAGGGTGGGCTTGTGGATCTTGCCCACCGGGGTCAGCGGCATCTCGTCGACGGCGAAGAAGGCGGTCGGATTGGCGGCGCGCTCCTGGATGCGCGGGCGCACGAAATCGGCCAGGGCCGCGGCATCGAAATCGGCGCCGGGGCGCATTTGCACATAGGCCACCGGCATTTCACCGACGCGGCGGTCGGGCTGGCCGACGGCGGCGGCCAGTTCGACGCCGTCATGCTGGTAGAGCACTTCCTCGATCAGCACCGGGTCGATGTTATGGCCGCCGCGAATGATGAGGTCCTTGGCCCGGCCCACATGCCAGAGATAGCCGTCCCCATCCATGCGGGCGAGGTCGCCGGTGTTGAGCCAGTCGCCATCGATCCAGGCGCCGGCGTTATGCGCCGCGTCCACGTAGCCGGCGATGACCTGCGGACCCTTGACCAGCAGCACGCCGATCTCGTCCGTATCGCAGTCGCGTCGCCAGGCGCCATCGGGATCGACCTGGGCGATGCGAGTTTGGGTATAGGGAAAGCGGATGCCGATGGAGCCGTTTCGGTTCTCGCCGGCGAGCGGGTTCATGGTGGCGAAGCCGTGCACCTCGGTCATGCCCCAGCCTTCCAGCAGGGGGAAGCCGAACTTGTCCTCCGCCTGCTGCGCCATCTCCGCCGGCACGCTTGCGGCGGCGACGATGCCGCGCTTGACCGTTCCGAGATCGATGCCATCGCTTGGCAAGCTAAGCAGCGCAGACCAGATCGCCGGCACGGCGCCCACCATGGTGGTACCGAAACGCTCCGCGTTCCGCAGAAAGTCCCGCACCGCGACACGGTCGCGCAGGCCGTTGGGGTGCAGCGCCACCGTGGTGCCGCCCTGGGTGAGGCCGGCCAGGGTGCCGATGGTGGCGCCGCCGACATGGAACAGCGGCGTGCTCAGCATGGCGACGCCGTGCTCGTCGGTGCCCAGCATCATCTCCAGGCAGCGCGATTGCAGCAGCTGACCCTGATGGGTGTGGCGCGCCAGCTTCGGCAGGCCGGTGGTGCCGCCGGTATGGAGATAGGCGGAGATGTCCCGCGGGCCCTTGCCGATGGGCCGGTCGAGGCTGTCGCCGTTCTCCTGCGCCATGGCGCGCTCCAGGCAGACGACGCCGTCCTCGACATGGCCGTCGCCGCCGCACTGGATCAGCGTCAGCTCGGGCAGGCGCTCTTTCAGTGCCAGTCCGCGGGCCCAGCTGTCGGGGCTGACCGAGGGATGCCAGGCCACCACGACCTTGGTGCCGGCGGCACGCGCAATGGCCTCCAGATGATCGATCTCCAGGAAGGCGTTGACCGGGTTGGAGATGCCGGCGCAGGCAGCAGCCCACAGCGCCACCACCGCGTCATTGGTGATAGGCAGCAGCAGGGTCACCGCATCGTCCGGCCCGACACCGAGCCGGTTCAGCAGATTGGCCATGCGGTGGAGTCGGTCGAGATATTCGGCGAAGGTCATCGCCTCCGGCGCTTCGTCGGCAGCACCGGTCCTGAGGCCATAGAGCGCGACCCGGTCGGGATGCTTCAGCGCGCAGGCGCGAATCGCGTCGTAGATGGTGTCGGCCAGACCGAGATGGTCCAGCGGCTTGCTTTCGATGGCCTCGACATCGGCCAGGGTCCTGATCTGCTCCGCCATTCTCCGCCCGCCTCTCCTCATGTGCCGTACAGGATATCGATGCAGCCGCCTCGCACCAAGCCATGGGCATTGCCGGCAGGTTCGATGGCGCAGTAGGCTGGATGGCTCCGAAGAGGGGGAAGACGACATGACACACACGGCGCATTGCCAATGCGGGCAGCTTTCTGTCGAGATCCGCAGCGATCCCGACTTCGTCGTCGTCTGCAATTGCGTGCAATGCCAGCGGCGCAGCGGCTCGGCCTTCGCGCTCGGCGCCTTCTTCCGCCGGGAGGACGTGACGGTTAGCGGCCAGGACAAGGAATGGTCGCGGCTCGGCAACAGCGGACTGCCGCTCACCAACCATTTTTGCCCCGAATGCGGAACCAATCTGTTCTGGGCGCCCGAGATGCGGCCCGATCATTACGGCGTCGCCGTGGGCTGCCTGAGCGCTCCCGTCGCCGAGCCCGGCAATGCCATCTGGCTATCCGAGAAACAGCCATGGCTGACCTTCCCGGCGCACTGGGGGCATTACCAGAAGGCGGTCTCCGACGGCTGAGTTTCTAAACGCTGATGGAAAACGGCGCCGGGTTGCTCTTGCCCGCGTCCTGGCCGTTGAGCGCGGCGGAAGCCGCCTCGACCGCCGTCGTCGGCGCGACATCCTCTTCGCTTGGCGGCTGGCTCTCCTCCTGGCGCTGCGCGGCAAGCTCGGTGCGGGCCTCGACGATGCCGGCCGAGGCCGCGGCGGCGATGGCGCGGTCGGCGCCCGAGGGGTCGGCCGGGGCCAATGCCGCACGCTTGACCTGGGACAGTTTCTGGATGGTGGCGTTGGGATCGCCCGGCACCGGTGCGATATCGATGGGCACTTCGCCGCCGGTGGCATAGCGCTTTCCGTCCGGGCCCACGGTGTAGCTCAGGGCGACGGCACCCGCATATGCCCCGCAGCGGCCTTGTGGGCGCGCTCATGGGCGCGCACGGCGGTGTCGCGCCGCGACAGCTCCGCCACTTCGGCGCGCTCCTCGGGGCTCAGACCCTGCTCGTCCGTGGCCGCAGGCTCGCTTGCCTCCTGGGCAGCCAGGGCATTGTCCGGCGCCACCAGGTTTCCCGGCGGCTGGGCCTGGCGATTGGGCTTCTGCTGGACGGGAGCCGGCTGCGGTGCCGCTTGCGTCTTTTCCGGGGTCTGCTGCGGTGGTGCGACCGTCCCCTGAACGGCCGTCGGCGGCAGAGTGCTGGAAATCTCCATTCCGATCCTTGGGCTCTACAAGCCCGCTCCGCCTATAGGGTGACCGAACCGGCCCGGTTGTACAAGGTCAGCGCTCTACCTGCGTAACCTCGGCCATGCGGTAGTAATAGCCTTCCCAGCTCTGTTCCAGCAGCTCGAAGCGGCCTTCGACGACGATCGGATCGAGGGTCATCTCGATGGGCGCGTCGGAATAGAGTTCGACGAAGCTTTCCGGCCCGGCGGTCATGCAGAAGGGGCAATGGGGCGCATATTGGCTGAGCAGGATGCGCTCGCCGCTGGAATCGAGCGGCAGCATCCAGCCCACCATAGTGACGGTCTCGCCATCCAGGGCCTGCACCGCGTCGCCGAACTCCGGCACCATGTCCGGCCCGTCCATGACCAGCTCGACCGCGGCCAGGGTGTCCCAGGGTACGGTGCCTTCGACCTCCGGCAGGGGGATCGGCTTGTAGCCCCCCTCGGCCCAGGGGTTGTTGAGGGAATCCTGTGCCGCGGCGGGCAGCGCCACGACCAGGAGCAAGACGGCCAGCGCACGCATGCTCAGAGCTGCATCTGGCTGTCGCCGACCGCCGTGCCGTCGACCGTGCAGGTCTGGTCGTCGAACGTCACCACCGATTCCGCGCCCGCCTCGCAGGAGATGCGGAAATGGCGGCTCTCGATGATGATGGTGACCGGATCGGTGGTGGGAATGAACGTGGCCGTCTTGCCTTCGCGCAGGCGGTACATCCACTTCTCGATCCACACCATCATGGTCTCGCTGCCCTCGTTGGTGACGGTCAGCGCCGAGGCGTTCGGCGTCCAGGCGGCAAAGACGGCAAAGGCGAGAAGTAGAGCCAGCGGGCGGGGCATCGGGAATCTCCGTTCGGTCATTCGGCGTCGGGTTGGTTCTCGGGCGCGGCATCGCGGAAGGCCGGCAGCTCGGCGCAGGCGGCATCGATGGCAACCAGCGTCGGGTAGGCCGACAGGTCGCAGTCGAAACGCCGCGCGTTGAATATTTGGGGCACCAGGCAAATCTCCGCAAGCCCCGGCGCATCGCTGTTGCAGAAACGCCCGCGTCCTGGCAGCCGCTTGACCATGGTCTCGACCGCCGCGAAGCCGTTGGCGATCCAATGGCGATACCAGGCCACCCGGGTATCGTCGTCGACGCCGATCTCGTTGCTCAGATAGCCGAGCACCCTGAGATTGTTGAGGGGATGCACTTCGCAGGCGATGGCCAGCGCAATGGCGCGCACCCGTGCCCGCTCCAGGGGCGTCGCGGGCAAAAGCGGCGGCTCGGGATGCATTTCCTCGAGATACTGGATGATGGGCAAGGACTGGGTCAGCACCTCCCCGTTCACTTCCAGGCTCGGCACCTGCGCCTGGGGGTTCATCTCCCGGTATTCCGGCCTGAACTGGCCGCCGCCGTCGCGCAGCAGATGCACGAAGGCGTTCTCGTAAGCGAGGCCCTTGAGGGCGAGGGCGATGCGCACCCGGTAGGCGGCGGAGGAGCGGAAATAGCCGTAAAGCGTCAGCTTCGGCTCAGCCGTCATACCGCACCACCTCCTGGTCGATGGCGCCGAAGATCGAGGCGCCGCTCTCGTCCTCCATCTCGATACGTACGCGGTCGCCGAAGCGCATGAACGGCGTAACCGGCTTGCCCTGTTCGATGGTCTCGATCATGCGCACCTCGGCGATGCACGACCAGCCGCGGCTCCGGTCCGAATTGCTGACCGTGCCCGAGCCGACGATGGCGCCGGCGCCGAGCACGCGGGTACGCGCGGCGTGCGCGATCAGCTCGCCGAAATCGAACTGCATGTCTGTGCCTGCATCCGCCCGCCCGACCCGCTCGCCGTTGAGCGTGACGAGAAGCGGGCCGTGCAGCTTGGCATCATGCCAGGCGGACCCGAGTTCGTCGGGTGTCACCGCGACGGGCGAAAACGCGGTCGCCGGCTTGCCGTGGAAGAAGCCGAAGCCCTTGGCCAGCTCGTTGGGGATCAGCCCGCGCAGGGAAACGTCGTTGACCAGCATCACCAGCTTGATGTGCCCGCGCGCAGCCTCCGCCGTCACCCCCATGGGCACGTCGTCGGTGATCACCGCGACCTCGCCTTCCATGTCGATGCCGAAGGCCTCGTCCGCCGCCAGGATGGCGTCGCAGGGGCCGATAAAGGCGTCCGAGCCGCCCTGATACATCAGCGGATCGTGCAGAAAGCTCGGCGGCATCTCCGCCCCGCGCGCCTTGCGCACCAGTTCCACGTGATTGAGATAGGCGCTGCCGTCGGCCCATTGATAGGCGCGCGGCAAAGGCGAGGCGAGCGCCGCAGGATCGAGGGCGAAGCCGCCATTGCCGGCGTTGAGGTCATCGGAGAGAGCTTGGAGCTTGGGCGCGCAGGTCTGCCAGTCTTCCAGCGCCGCCTGCAGGGTCGGCGCCACGCCGTTCGCGACGACGGCACGGGAGAGATCGCGCGAGACCACGATCAGGGTGCCATCGCGTCCGCCGTCTTTGAGGCTGGCGAGCTTCATGCGCCGGGTTTCCCCTGCCAGGACCTGGCGTAGTCCTCGACCTCGATGCCGCCAGGCAGCGCGGCCACCTCAAGCGGGTCGCGGGTGTCAATCATCATCGCCACCTCGTCTGTCGCCGGCTTCGATTGCTCGAAGGCGTTCTTCAGCGCCTTGGGGTGGGGGCCGTGGGTGAAGCCGCAAGGGTGGAAAGTGACCATGCCGCGGTCGATATTGTCGCGACTGAAGAAGTCGCCCCGGTGATAGAACAGCACCTCGTCATAGTCGTCGTTGTTGTGGAAGAAGGGCACCTTCAGCGCCCCCGGATCGCTCTCGA
>CAZKTK010000126.1:0-7942 GCA_964555535.1 uncultured Rhodospirillaceae bacterium | reverse complement strand
ACGGGCGTGCGGTCGCGGCGATAGCCGACGATGATGTTGCCGAGCCGGCGCTGCAAATCCTCAAGGTCCGTTGCCAGACAGAAGATTGCCATGACCTCGCTGGCCACGGTGATATCGAAGCCGTCCTGGCGGGGGAAGCCGTTGGCGACGCCGCCGAGCGAGCTTGTGGTCTGGCGCAGCGCCCGGTCGTTCATGTCAACCACGCGGCGCCAGCTTATGCGGCGAAGATCGAGCTGTTCGCCATTGCCCCAGTAGATGTGATTGTCGACCATGGCGGCGAGCAGGTTGTTGGCAACGCCGATGGCATGAAAGTCGCCGGTGAAGTGAAGGTTGATATCCTCCATCGGCACGACCTGGGCATAGCCGCCGCCGGCGGCGCCGCCCTTCATGCCGAAGCACGGCCCGAGGCTCGGCTCGCGCAGCGCCATGACGGCGCGCTTGCCGATGGCGTTCAGGGCATCGCCAAGGCCGACCGTGGTGGTCGTCTTGCCCTCACCCGCCGGTGTCGGCGTGATGGCCGTGACCAGTATGAGCTTTCCGTCGGGCCGGTCGGCCAGACTTTCAATATGGGAGAGCGACAGCTTGGCCTTGTCGCGGCCGTAGGGAACAAGCGCCTCTTCCGGCAGGCCGAGGCCCGCGGCCGCCACTTCGGCAATCGGCCTCGGGGATGCGGCCTGAGCGATCTCCAGATCGCTCTTCGGGGCCGCGTGCTGTTGGGCTGGATCAGGCATGCGTCATTCTCCCGGGCGGCGGACTATCGCGCCGCGGGGCCGGTGGTAGCGATTTTTCACCAACAATCAAGGTATTTGCTACCCTGGCGCCATCGCCATTGCCGGGGAGCTGCGAGTGCATCCGGACGCCATCTACCCTGCGACCTATCTCGCCGTCGTCCTACCGCTGGCCTTGTTCGTGCCGGCGGGCCTGTGTCTCGGCCGCGAGGCGCTGCTGCAGCGCCTGGTCCTGGCCTTCCCGGCGGTCGTTCTGACAATGCTGCTATTCGGCTGGGCCATCTACGCCGGCGGCGCGCCATGGGCCTTGCCGTGGAGCGAGATGATGGGACCGCATACGGGCGGACGGCCCATCGGAACCGGTCTCACGCCCGGCGGGACTCGCCCTCATCGCGGTCGGCCTTTGGGGGCTTCACCTCGCGGGCTGCGTCAACGGTGTCACGGTGTACGGCACGCCCACGTCGTACGCGGCCCTGACCCTCAATGTCATGACAGCCTTCGCCGGCGGCATCATGGCGGCGAGCCTGCTGGCGCGCGACGATCTCGGTGCGATCCTGTCCGGTGGCATCGCCGGCTTGGTCGCCGCTTCCGCCGCCGCCGACCTGTACCATCCCTTGCAGGCGCTGATCGTGGCTGCAGCCGGCGACGGCATTGCCCATTGGGCCAGCAAGCGGGTCCACACTGCTGTCGCCAGGCACGGCGTTGCCGGCGGCTTCGGCCTGCTCGCGGCGGGCGCTATGCTGTGGGGCTACCCGGCGACCCGGGCCGTCGATGCCGTGTCGGTAACCCCTTGGGGACAGGCACTCGGCGGCGTCTTCCTGTTCCTCGCCCTTGGCGTGGCGCCAGGCTGGCTGCTCTCACGACTTCGGAGCGCGAGGTAGGCGATGTCGACCGGGATAGAGAGCTGGAACGTGGACTGGCTGACCCTGGGTCCGCTCTACCCCTTCCCCGGCAGCGAACTGGTCTGGGTCGGGCTGGCAACGGCGGGGTGGATCCTCTGGTTGTGGCATAGCACCGGAGATGGCGATAGGCTGGACCGAAACACTGAGGATGAGCGCTAATGTGGTCTGTGAGCAAGCGCGCCTTGATAGGCTTGCACTGTCTGATGGCAACGGCGTTTTGCACGCCCGCCAGCGCCGAGCCTGGCCTGGAAGAAGAACTCGGGCTTGCCTGGGGGATGTCCCTCGACGCACTTCTTGAGAGCGACCCTGACATTACCCTCGACGACATGTGCCTCGACGAGAATGGTGGCCGCGCCTTCCTTGTCCACGGGCTGCCAACCTGGCTGCCGGACATCGTGCATGTCATTGCTTTCTTCGGCTACGACGATCGGCTTTGGCGCATCTCGGTCCGTGGCGAGGGAATACGAGGAACAAGTGGCGAAGGCATCGAATTGCTGGCCCGCTACGACGAGGTGCGAGCCTTGCTCGTCGAGCGCTATGGCGAGGGCACGACCGAACACTACCGCCAGCCCTGGGCCGAAGAAAATCCGACGCGTTATCTCAGCTCCCTGCAGACGGGTAACTCCTGGCACTACAGCCAGTTCGATACCGACACCGTTTCAGTACAGCTCGGCTTGCGGGCCGGAAACGTCGTCTCCGGCCACTATCAAATCTATGCCAAGAATTTGGCGCTGGAAGCAGAGACGGACGCGGCGGCACAGGCTTACCGCTTGGGCCAACTCGAGGCGATCGCCCCCGCGCTGCCGGCCGAGTGCCAATGATGCACAAGGAGCCCAATCATGAAACCGATCTGGATCCTGGCTGCGACCGCCGTCTGCGCCTGGTACAGCCCGGCGTTGGCGACCGATAACCTTCTCGACGATGCCCTGGATATCTTGCGGCAAACACAGCCGGACGACCGCGGCGGCGGGACCGCCGTCGGCGCATTGGGCGTCGGCGAGGTCGCGGATGGCCTGATCGAGGCACTGCGGGTGGGCACCGGCCGCGTTGTCGACCTGGTCGGCCGCACCGATGGCTATTTCGCGGATTCCGACATCCACATACCCCTGCCCGGTTACCTCGCCGACGTGCATTCCGTTCTGTCCAAGGTCGGCATGGCGACATTGGGCGATGACCTGGAATTGCGCCTCAACCGCGCTGCCGAAGCCGCAGCGCCCGAAGCACGCGACGTATTCCTCAATGCCATCGCCGCCATGACGCTCGATGACGCCATGGGCATCTACAATGGGCCGGACGATGCGGCGACGCGGTATTTCGAGCGCGTCATGACGCCCGATCTGGTCCAGCGCATGCGTCCGATCGTCGATTCCGCCATGGCGAACACCGGGGTGGTACGGGCCTACGACTCCATGGTCGGTCCCTACGAGGCAATGCCATTGGTGCCGGATGTCAAAGGCGATATCAGCGACTACGCCCTAGAAATGACGTTGAGCGGCCTTTTCCACAAGCTTGCACAAGAGGAATCCGCCATTCGCAACAATCCTGCCGCACGCTCCACCGCTCTTCTGCAACGGGTTTTCGCAGTGCCGTAGGACAGGGCCTGTGAAAATTGGCATAAATTTCGGATTTAATTGACAAAACCGGACTTTCGTCACATTTTTGTTCGCGCTTCGGCCTTATAGAGGACGAGCGTGACCGGCATGCGTATGCTGGCGTGTGGCGGATAGGCAACTGACGGAGTCCTGCGCATGAGTCCTGCGCGTAAGCTGGGGGGAGTGGCCGCGGCCTGTGCGTGCCTCTTGCTACCCCCGGCAACCCTTGCCAATGAAGGCGTAATCGACCTGGGCAGCTCTCTGGTGCGCTATGAGGGCGGCGCCAAGGTGTATCGCATCGGCCATCCCGACGACGACGCCTTTGGCAATGGCACGGCGGCACAAGGGCGCGGCTTCGAGCCGGCTTTGGCCACGACCCGCACAGTGCAGATTGCACGTGGGCAGACGCTGGCGGATATTCTTCACGCCGCCGGGGTCGGCCGCAACGAGACCGCCAACGCCGTCGCCGCGCTGGGCAGGGTTTACAATCTGCGCCGCCTGCAAATCGGCCAGCGCGTCACCCTGCGCCTCGACCCCATGACTGCGGGCGGCGCCAGCAACCGCCTGATCAGCGTCTCCCTCAATCTCCGCAACGAAAACGTGGCGGTGGCGTTTCGCGATTTCGGCGACCGTTTCTCCGCCAAGCGCATGTCTGCCGCGGAGGCTGAGACGCTCCTGAATTCGATCGTTGAGCTGGCGCCGGACGATGGCAGCGGCCTGTCGGCGCGCGATGTCGTCTTGCAGCGCGGCCAATCGCTTTTCCGTCTCTTGATTGAGGCCGGCGCGGACACCAGCGATGCCTATGCGGCGTCCGAGAAGGTCGGTGAGCAGATCAACCTGCGCCGGCTGCAAATCGGCCAGGCTGTCACCGTGACATTCGAGACCGGCGGCGAGGAAACGCGCCTTGCCGGTGTTGCCCTGACCCTGCCCAACGGCCGCCAGACTGTGGTCGGACGCGGCGTCGAGGGCAGCTGGCATCACGGCCCGGCCGCAGTAGTCGCCGGCGACACGCGCGCCCAGGAGGCCGCGGAGCAGGCGGCCGCAGCGGGCGAAAGCGTGCCCGAGCAGCCGCTCGTGGTGGGCCTGACCGAGCGCGAGACGGCGCCCGGCGAGAGCGAAGTTCGCAGCATCACGCTGCGCAAGGACGAGATCTTGTTCAACCGTCTGGTCGCCGCCGGCGCCAGTCGCGAGGAGGCGAACCGCGCGGTGCGCGAATTGGCCAAGGTCGTCGACATGCGGCGCCTGCAGGTCGGCGAGACGTTCCGCCTGACCTTCGCCACGCCCCAGGGCGGTGGCCGCCAGCAGCTTGTCGGCCTGTCTGCCAAACTGCGCGGCAGCGACGCCATCGTGTTGGGCTGGCCGCTGATGGAGAACATGGCCGAGGTGGCGGCCACTGCGCCCGCGCCCGCCGTGATCCATGTGCCGCCGGCCGAGGAGACCGAAGCCGTGACCGAGGCCGAAGCGGTAGCGGAGGCCGAAGCGGTGACCGAGGCCGTCGAGACCGAGCCTGCGGTGGACCCGGCCGACCTGCCGCCGACCAACCACAGTTTCAGCGTGGCGACCATCGCGCGTGGCGATAATCTGTCCGCGCTGCTCGCCGATGCTGGTGCGGGCAAGGGTGATATCGTTCGCGCACTTATCGGTTTGCGCAAGGTGCACAATCCCAATCGGCTGCGCATCGGCCAGCGCCTGGTGGTGGAGATCATCGGCACCATCGGCGAGGCAGAGCTGGTGGGCTTCACCCTGCAATCTGGCCGCCGGTCCGCCGTGGTCGTTGAGCGCGAGGGCGAGAGCTTCCGGGCGACCAAGACCGACCTTGCCGCGCTCGAGGCCGCCGTGCGGACGGCGGAAGCGCAGGACCGGCGACTTGCCAACCTGCCGCCCGAAGAACGCCAGGCGGAAGAGCCATCGGGTGACGATCTGGCCAGCCGGGTCAACGGTCACCGCCTTGTCGACCTCAACGCGGGCGGGATGGTGACGAGCATCACGATCGACCAAGGCAATACGCTGATGGGCACGCTGGTGGATGCGGGCGTCGAGCGCAACGAGGCGCACAAGGCGATCACGGCCATGCGCGAACTTTACGATCCGCGCCGGTTGCGCATCGGCAATGAGCTTGCCGTGACTTTCGTCGGCACGCAGGAGCAAGGGGGGCTTGCCGGCCAGCCCGCAGCGCAGCGCCGGCTCGGCGCCTTGAGCCTCGACATGGGCGGCGAATCCCGTCTCGAGGTGGTGCGCCTGGAGGAAGGCGGCTTCGTCTCAGGCTATGTGGACAAGGATCTCGTCCGCGACCTCCGCCGCATCGAAGGTTCGATCGAGACCAGCCTCTACGAGGCCGCGGTCGAGGCCGGGCTGCCGCTCTCGGTGATGATGGAGATGATCCGCGTCTACAGCTTCGAGGTCGATTTCCAGCGCGATATCCAGCGCGGCGACACCTTCACTCTGATGTTCGACATGCTGGTCGACGACCAGGGCAACGAAGTGCAGGCCGGCGAGATCTATTTCGCCTCGATGAACTTGTCTGGCGCGGATACGCCGCTCTACCGGTTCGAGCTGGCCGACGGGCGCGTCGACTATTTCGACGCCCAGGGCCGCAGCACACGCAAGGCCCTGATGCGCACGCCGATCGACGGCGCCCGGCTGTCCTCGCGCTTCGGCCCGCGCCGCCACCCGGTACAGGGCTACACCAAGATGCACCAGGGCATCGACTTTGCGGCGCCCCGCGGCACCCCGATCTATGCGGCGGGCGACGGTGTGGTGGAACGCGCCTCGCGCTATAGCAGCTATGGCAACTATATCCGTATCCGCCACAACAGCGAGTACAGCACCGCCTATGCGCATTTGAAGAGCTATGCCAAGGGCATCTATGCCGGCAAGCGGGTCGTACAGGGGCAGATCATCGGCTATGTGGGCAGCACCGGCCGCTCCACGGGACCGCATCTGCACTACGAGATTTTCCACCACGGCAAGCAGGTCAACCCGCTCAGCGTCAAGCTGCCGACGGGTGTCAGGCTGGCCGGCTCGGATCTCTCGCGCTTCGGTGCCGAGCGCGACCGGCTGCAGACCCAGTACGCGGAGCTGCCAAGCATCCGCGCCGTTGCGGAAGGCGAGCGCTAAGCCGCTTTGGGTTGGCGCCTGGCAATGGCCAGGCCGTCCTCGCCGGCACCGACCTCGACCCTATCGCCATCGTGGATGCTGCCGTCCAGGATCATCGTCGCCAGACGATCCTGCAGGTGGCGCTGAATGACACGCTTGAGCGGCCGCGCGCCATACACAGGGTCATAGCCGGCATCCGCCAGCCACTCCCGCGCGGCATCGTCGAGATCGAGAGTGATATCCCGGTCGGTCAACAGCCTGGCAAGACGCGCCACCTGTATGTCCACGATGCCGCCCATCTGCGAGCGGTCGAGACGATGGAAAAGCACCGTCTCGTCGAGCCGGTTCAGAAACTCCGGCCGGAAGGCCGCGCGAACTTCTGCCATTACGGCCTCGCGCGCCGCCTCAGCATCCTCACCCGCCGGCAGGTTGGCGAGATGATCGCTGCCGAGGTTCGACGTCAGCACGATCAAGGTGTTGCGGAAATCCACCGTGCGCCCCTGCCCATCCGTCAGGCGCCCGTCATCGAGCACCTGGAGAAGCACATTGAAGACATCCGGATGCGCCTTCTCGACCTCGTCGAACAGCACCACCTGGTAGGGACGGCGCCGCACGGATTCCGATAGGGCACCGCCTTCGTCGTATCCGACATATCCCGGCGGCGCGCCGATCAGGCGCGAGACCGCATGCTTCTCCATGTATTCCGACATATCGATGCGCGCGAGCGCCATCTCGTCATCGAAAAGGAACTCGGCCAGTGCCTTGGTCAGCTCGGTCTTGCCAACGCCGGTGGGCCCGAGGAAGAGGAACGAGCCGATCGGCCGCGTCGGATCCTGCAAACCGGCGCGGGCGCGGCGCACGGCGTTCGAGACGGCCGAGATGGCATCGTCCTGGCCGATCACGCGGCGATGGATTTGAGATTCCATGTCGAGCAGCTTTTCACGCTCACCGGCCATCATGCGTTCGACCGGTATGCCGGTGGCACGCGAGACCACACTGGCAATGTCGTCGGCGCTGACTTCCTCGCTGACCATCAGCGCACCATCGTCATCGCCGCCGCTGCCGCCACCGTCCAAGGCCGCTTCAAGGGCCGGAATGACGTCATGGGTCAGCTCGCCGGCGCGTTCGTAGTCGCCATCGCGAATGGCATTGGCAAGGGCGATCCGCGCCTCCTCCAGCTTCTCCTTCGTGTCCTGGGCGCCGTGCAGCAGATCCTTCTCCGCCTGCCACTTCGCCGTCATGGCGCCGGCCCGGCTCTCGAGATCTGCCAGCTCGCCCTCGAGCTTCGTCAGGCGCTCGGCGGACGCCGTGTCGCTCTCCTTGCGCAACGCCTCACGCTCGATCTTGAGCTGCATCACGCGGCGATCCAGCTCGTCGAGCGCCTCAGGCTTGCTGTCAACTTCCATGCGCTTGCGGCTCGCCGCCTCATCGACCAGATCGATCGCCTTGTCCGGCAGGAAGCGGTCGCCGACATAGCGGTTCGACAAGGTGGCAGCGGCAACGATGGCGCCGTCGGTGATCGCGACACCATGGTGCAGCTCGTATTTCTCCTTCAAGCCGCGCAGGATCGAGATGGTGTCCTCGACCGTCGGTTCGGAAACCAGCACCGACTGGAAGCGCCGCG
>CAZKTK010000125.1:0-7958 GCA_964555535.1 uncultured Rhodospirillaceae bacterium | reverse complement strand
AAGGTGATCAATCTCGGCATCAAGCAGCCCATCGCGGACATTCTCGCCGCCGCCGAGGAGCACGAGGCCGACTGCATCGGCATGTCGGGTTTGCTGGTGAAGTCGACGGCGATCATGCGCGAGAACCTGGAGGAGATGACCCGCCGTGGGCTTGATATTCCTGTCATCCTCGGCGGCGCCGCACTGACCAGGCGCTTCGTCGAGGACGATTGCCGCAATGCTTATGGTGCCGGCCGCGTCGCCTATGCACGCGACGCCTTTGACGGCCTCGGCCTCATGGGCGCTGTCGCCGAAGACCGTTTCGATGATGCGCTCGCCGAAGCGGAACCGGCCGAGCCCGCACCGGAAAAGAAGCGCCCGGCCCGTCCAAGCATCTCGCCCGAGGCCGCGGCGATCGCAGCCCGCCGTGCCGAATGGGCCGCAGAGACTGCCGTGCCCGAGCCGCCGTTTTTCGGCCCCCATGTCATCGGCCGCATGGCAGCCAGGGATCTGCGGCAATACATCAACACCAACACGCTCTATCAGCTGCACTGGGGATACAAGAAGCAGGGCCGCAGCTTTCGCGAGTTCCAGGCCTGGTGCGCAACGGAGCTGGATCCGATGCTCGACAACCTGATCGCCGAGCACGAAGCCGCCGAGGTTCTGCAGCCAAGTGCGGCCTACGGCTTCTGGCGAGCGGTCTCGGAAGGCGACGATCTGGTTCTATTGGACGAGACCGGCGCCAACTCCATGGCGCGCTTCTCCTTGCCGCGGCAAGCAAAGGCGGATGGCCTGTGCATTGCCGATTTCGTGCGCGATGGCTCGAGCGGCGAGACCGATATCGTCGGCCTGCAGGTGGTCACCGTTGGCTCGCGGGCTTCCGAAGCGGAGCAGCTGCTGTTCAATACGGATCGCTATCGCGACTATCTCTATTTGCACGGTCTCGGTGTGGAGCTCACCGAAGCCATGGCCGAATATGTACATGCGCGCATCCGCACCGATCTCGGCTTCGGCCACCAGGACGACCGCGACATGGGCAAGATGATCCGCCACGGCTATCGCGGCGCGCGCTACTCCTTCGGCTATCCCGCCTGCCCCAACTTGGAGGACCAGGCGCAACTGCTGGATCTGCTGAATGCGGTGCGCATCGGCGTCGCCCTGGGCGAGGAAGCGCAGCTTCACCCCGAGCAGTCGACCTCGGCGCTGGTCCTGCACCACCCCCAGGCGCGCTACTTCAATATCTGAGCTCTGATTAACTGGTGACAGTTACCTACTCCCGCCCCGGCATTGAATTTCGGACGGCGTAGGAAATAGGTAACTGTCACCGTTTAATCAGGGCTTGCCGTAGCCGTAGCCGCCGCCGCCGGGCGCCTCGATGACGAAGACATCGCCGGGCTGAAGCTCGCTGGTGGCGGCATGGGCCAGCTCGTCGATGCTGCCGTCGACGCGCTCCACGGTATTGCGGCCGGTCGCGCCGGGTTCGCCGCCGGCAAGGCCGAAGGGCGCGACGCTGCGGTGGCTGGAGAGGATCGAGGCGGTCATGGCCTCGAGGAAGCGCAGCCGGCGCACCGTACCGTCGCCGCCCCGGTAGCGCCCGCCACCGCCCGAGCCGTGGCGCACGGTGAAGCTTTCGAGCAGCACCGGGAAGCGCCATTCGAGCGCTTCCGGGTCCGTCAGCCGCGAGTTGGTCATATGCGTGTGCACCGCCGAGGTGCCGTCGAAGTCGGGCCCCGCGCCTGAGCCGCCGCAGACGGTCTCGTAGTATTGATAACGCGCATTACCGAAGGTGAGATTGTTCATCGTGCCCTGGCTGCCGGCAAGCACGCCGAGCGCACCATAGAGCGTGTCGGTGATGATCTGGCTGGTCTCCACATTGCCGGCGACCACCGCGGCCGGGCGATGCGGCGCCAGCATGCTGCCGTCGGGGATGATCAGTTCGAGCGGTGCCAGACAGCCTTCGTTCAAGGGAATGTCATCATCCACCAGGGTGCGGAAGACATAGAGCACGGCCGCGCGGCAGACGGCGGTCGGGGCATTGAAGTTGCTGTCGAGCTGGGCCGAGGTGCCCGTGAAATCGATGCGCGCGCAGCGCTTGGCGTGATCCACGTCGATTGCCACCTTGACCACGCTGTCGTCGTCGAGGGGATAGGCGAAGCTGCCGCCGGAAAGCTTGTCGAGCTCGCGGCGCACGCATTCGGCGGCATTGTCCTGCACGTGGCCCATATAGGCGTTGACCACGTCGAGGCCGAAATGTGCGACCATGCGGTGCAGCTCGGAGACGCCCTTGTGGTTGGCGGCGATCTGGGCGCGCAGGTCGGCCACGTTCTGATCCGGGTTGCGTGCGGGCCATTTGCCCGACGCCAGCAGATCGCGAAAGGCCTGCTCGCGGAACGCGCCATCGTGCACCAAGGAGAAGTTCTCGATCATCACGCCTTCTTCCTCGATGACCCGGCTCGCCGCCGGCATCGAGCCCGGCGTGATGCCGCCGATATCGGCGTGGTGGCCGCGCGAGGCGACATAGAAGAGGATTTCAGCGCCGGCGTCGTCGAAGACCGGCGTGATCACCGTGACGTCGGGCAGGTGCGTGCCGCCGGCATAGGGCGCATTGAGCACGGTGACGTCGCCGGGGCGTTGGCTCGCTCCGCGCTCGGCGATGACCGTGCGTACGCTCTCCCCCATCGAGCCCAGATGCACCGGCATGTGCGGCGCGTTGGCAACGAGATTGCCGTCGCGATCGAAGACGGCGCAGGAGAAGTCGAGACGCTCCTTGACATTCACCGAATGGGCCGTGTTCTCGAGCACGCTTCCCATCTGTTCGGCAATCGACATGAAGAGATTATTGAAGATCTCCAGCATCACCGGATCGACGCTGGTGCCGACCGCCACGCGTGCGGGCCGCGGAACCGCGCGCGTCAGCAGCAGATGGCCGCGCGCCGTCATCTCGGCCTGCCAGCCGGGATCGACCACGGTCGTCGCCGTCGGCTCGATGACGATGGCGGGGCCGGCGAGGCGTTGGCCCGGCAGCAAGGCCTCGCGATCGAAGATCGGCACGTCTTGCCACTCGCCTTCGCACAACATGCGGCCGTGACTGTCTGTCTGCGGGTCGGCATCGGACAGCGCCCCCTCCGGCTCGTCGAGGGACTCCGCACCCCCGGCAAGCTCTACCGACAAGGCCTCGACGACCAGCGGCTTGTCGGGCGAGGCGAAACCGAACTGGCGTTCGTGCGCCGCGGCGAAGCGCTCGGCGATGCCGTCCTCCGGATCGAAAGGAACGACGAGCGCCGTGTCGGTGCCGAGATACCGGATATGGGCACGGCGCTCCATGTCCGCTTGCGCCACCCCCTGCGCCGCCATTTCCGTCCGCGCATCACTCTCCAAAGCGCTCAAGGTCTCGTGCATGCCGGCCATCGCCTCGGGGCCGAACTCGGTCTCTACACCGCGCTCGCGGATCACCCGGATATCGGCCAGGCCCATGCCATAGGCTGACAAAACGCCGGCGAAGGGATGCAGCAGCACACTGTCCATGCCAAGCGCATCGGCCACCGCGCAAACGTGCTGGCCGGCGGCGGCACCGAAGCCGCACAGGGTGTAATCGGTGATATCGTAGCCGCGTTGGGTGGAGATCACCTTGATGGCGTTGGCCATGTTGTCGACGGCAATACGCAGGAACCCTTCCGCCACGGCCTCGGGCGTATGCTCGCCGCCGATCTCCTCCGCCAGAGCCGCGAAGCGCACGCGCACCACCTCGGCATCGAGGGGCGCGTCGCCGCCGGGACCGAAGACATGGGGAAAGACCTGCGGCTGAATGCGTCCCAGCATGACGTTGCAGTCGGTCACGCTGAGCGGCCCGCCGCGGCGATAGCAGGCGGGGCCGGGATCCGCTCCGGCGGAGTCCGGGCCGACGCGCATGCGCGCGCCGTCGAAATGCAGGATCGAACCGCCGCCGGCCGCAACCGTATGGATGCGCATCATCGGCGCGCGGATGCGCACGCCGGCGACGATATTGTCCTGGGTGCGCTCGTATGTGCCGTCATAGTGCGACACGTCGGTGGAGGTGCCGCCCATATCGAAGCCGATGATCTTCCCGAACCCCGCCATGCCCGCGGTGCGCACCGCACCGACCACGCCGCCCGCCGGGCCTGAAAGAATGGCATCCTTGCCGCGGAAGCGATGCGCATCCGTGAGACCACCATTCGATTGCATGAACATCAATCGCCGCCCAGCGAGCTCCGCCGCGATGCGCGCGACGTAGCGGCCCAGTATGGGCGAGAGATAGGCATCGGCGACCGTGGTGTCGCCGCGGCTGACGAGCTTCATCAGCGGGATCACCTCGTGCGAGGCGGAGACCTGGGTGAAGCCGACCTCGCGTGCGATCGCGGCCACGCGCGCCTCGTGCGCATCGTGGCGATAGCCGTGCATGAAGACCACGGCACACGCCCGCAGCCCCGCGCCATAGGCCTCTTCCAGGGCCTGCTTGGCGCCGGCCTCGTCGAGGGGCGTCAGCACGCTGCCGTCGGCCTGCACGCGCTCGTCCACTTCCACGACTTGGCGATAGAGCATCTCCGGCAGCACGATATGGCGGTCGAACAGCCGCGGGCGGTTCTGATAGCCGATGCGCAGCGCATCCGCAAAGCCGCGCGTGGTCACCAGCAGGCAAGGCTCGCCCTGGCGTTCCAACAGCGCGTTGGTGGCAACGGTGGTGCCCATCTTCACGGCATCGACCGCATCGGCCGGCAGAGGCTCGTCAGCACGAAGACCGAGAATGTCCCGTATGCCCTGAAGCGCGGCGTCGGCGTAACGGCCAGGGTTTTCGGACAGCAGCTTGTGGCTCTTCAGCGAGCCGTCGGGTGCCTTGGCAACGACATCGGTAAAGGTGCCGCCGCGATCGATCCAGAACTGCCAGCCGCTCATGCGTAGCGCCACATGAACGCATCACCATCGCCAACCACCCGCCCGGCACTTGGCGAGGGGAAATGCCCTGGCAGCACCAGTACGTCGCGATCGCAAACGCTTTCGAGGACCGCGCGACGGGTCGCTGCAGCCAAGGGCTTGTCGAAACAGGCACCCGAGGCAAGGTCGGGAAAGGTGAGCTGGAGAACGCTGTGCATCATGTCGCCGGTGAATAGCGCTTCGCCGCCGCCGGAGGCAAGGCGGATGCAGGAATGGCCCGGCGTGTGGCCCGGCGATGGCTCGATGCGCAAGCGGTCGTCCACCGCGTGGTCGTCGGCGACGATATCGGCGCGCTTCGCCTCGACCACCGGCAGCACGCTGTCGGCGAAGGCGCCGTCGTCATATTTGCGCGGGTCCTTGGCGCTCTTGGCCTGCCAGAAGTCGTATTCGCTGCGGGCGAAGACATAGCGTGCCTTGGGAAAGGTGGGCACCCAGCGGCCATCGACCAATTGCGTGTTCCAGCCGACATGGTCCGGGTGCAGGTGGGTGCACATGACGACGTCCACCTCTTCCGGCGCAATGCCCGCAGCAGCGAGGTTGGCGAGATAGCGCGTGTTGCTGCGCATGTGCCAGTCGGGGCTGTAACTGCGTTCCTTGTGCTCGCCGACGCAACTGTCAATGAGGATCGTATGGTTCGGGGTGCGCACCACATAGGACTGGATGGCGAAGATCAGCTTGCGCGTCGCGGGGTCGAGAAAGTGGGGCTCCAACCACTCCCTGTGGGGCGCCAGCATGTCCCAGGTGCAGTCCGGATAGAAGCGGGTCGGGTCGAACTCCGGCTCCTCCGTCTCGATGACCCGCAGTATCTCGCTGTCGCCGATCGTCAGCATCGGGCTCAGCCGCGCAGCCAGGTCTCTGAGAAGGCGAGGAACGCGGTTGTCGCCGGCCGGCCGGCGAAGTCGCGCGGCTGCGACTGGCCACGCAGGGAGCGGCCGTTTATGTCGGTCGCGACGCGGGCGCTGTCGACGAACAGGCTGACCATACGGTGCTTGCCGGTAGTGCTCCTGTCCGCCGGCATGTCGACCAGATAGGGCTCGCCCAGTTCCTCCCAGGCAAGCCGCGCCTCGATGCCCTCGCCGGTGATGCGCTCCTCGTAGCGGCGGCCGTCGCCGCCTTCGGTCTGCACGGAATGCAACGCACGATACTCGATGCCGGCGAGGCCGGGCTGGTCGCGGAAGGCGCCGAAGGTGCTGACGAAATTCTCCATCAGATAGCGCCCGAGCGGTTCGTTGTCGGTAACGCAGACGTTGAGCGCGTTGTCGCTGCTCTGCGCCTCGCCCGGCGCTTCCAGCAGCACCAGCCCCTGGCCGCGCCCGTGCGGCGAGAGCACGACACGGAAGAACGAGGCCAGCGCGACGAAAGGCCCGTCCGGCGTGTCCTTGAGATACATGCCCGGGTTCTCGCCCGACCAGTCGACAATGCCGCCGGGGAATGGCTGTTCGATACCCATGTCGTCCTCCCTTTCTGTTGCGCGACGATGCTTGTCGCGCTCGAGCCCCCTGTCAACGCCGCTCGACGCCGCACCATAGTAAACGGTGACAGTTACCTATTGTTCCGAATATTTCTACGTATCTACAATATGTTACGAGGCACTGGCGTGTTATAAACTGGGTTGCAATTTATCAACATATTGATAAATAACGATAAAACATGGAACAATAGGTAACTGTCACCGTGTTTATTCGCCGGCCTGGGTCACGATCAGCTTTTGATGCGGGTAGGGGATGGAAATGCCGTCGGCATCCATGCGCTCCTTGAGCGCCTTGGTGAGGTCGAGCTTGGTGGCGAAGAAATCGCCCCGCTTGGTCCAGGCACGAATGGTCAGATCGACCGAGCTTGCACCGAGCGCGCCGACTGCGACCAGGGGCTCCGGGTCGGACAGGATGCGGGACTCGGCGTCGACGACGCTGCGCACGCTCGCCACCGCCTTGTCGATGTCGTCGCCATAGTCGATGCCGAGGATGATCTCGATGCGCCGGGTGTCGTAGTGGCTGAAATTGCGCAAAGCCGTGTCCCAGACCTGGCCGTTGGGGATGAGGATCTGGATGTTGTCCGGCGTCGCAAGCTCTGTTGTGAAAAGCGTCACCGCCTTCACCGTGCCGGCATGGCCGGCCACTTCCACATAGTCGCCCACCTTGAAGGGCCGGAAGAACAGGATCATGACGCCCGCGGCGATGTGCCCGAGGGTGCCTTGCAGGGCAAGCGCGATGGCAAGGCCCGTCGCACCCAGCACCGCCACCAGGCTGGCGGTCTGGACGCCGAACTTGGCAAGTACGGCGAGCACGGTGACGGCGATAATGCCGTAGCGCGCCAAGCTGGCGAGAAAGCTCCCCAGCATTTCGTCCACATGGGCGCTGCGAGCGGCGACCTTCTTGATGGTGCGCTTGGCCCAGCCGGCCGCGACCCAGCCGGCGATCAGAATGAGCACGGCCCCGATGACCCGCAGCCCGTATGTGGTGAGAACTTCCGTTACCAGGTCTATGGCCTGGCTTGCCTCGGCTTCCATCGCCGCCTCCCCGTTAGCAATGGGCCTACTCTAGGTCAGTGCAGGGTCGCCTGCCAGTCCGCGTGGCGCAGGCCCATTTGCCTGGTCGTGCCAAGGCGGACCGAATGCAGCGGGCCATCCAGCTCGCGCTGCCAGAATGTCAGGAACTCGTGCAATGCCGGGAATTGCGGTGCCAGATCCCAACCCTGCCAAACATAGGTTTGCAGGGGGTGGGGATGGTCCGGCATGCGGTAGAGGATTTCTGCCGTGGTCAGGCGCCAACCAACAGGACTCGCATCAACCATTGTCTCACCTCGCTTTAGCGACATCCCAGTATCGCCAAAAATTGCAATAAAATCAATGTGTTAGAAGCATTGACATTAGACTGCTGCCAAAAATCTCCGGACCCCCTCTTGACTCCGCAACGGCTTTGCCCCACATCCGCGCGGTGGTTGTCAGCACTCTCACCTATTGAGTGCTGACAATATTTTGGACAATCCCGCTTACAAAGAGGACAGGCATAGATGAAGTTCCGTCCGTTGCA
>CAZKTK010000124.1:0-8030 GCA_964555535.1 uncultured Rhodospirillaceae bacterium | reverse complement strand
CCCGGCACCTTGGTGATGGAAAGCAGCACCATCGCGCCCGCCACCACGGACAAGCTGGCGGCCGCCTGTGCCGAGGCCAGGCTGGATTTTATGGATGCGCCGGTGGGCCGCAGCCCCATCGAGGCGGCTGCCGGCAAGCTGCTGTTCATGATCGGCGCCGAGGCCGACACACTCGCGCGTGCCCGTCCGCTCATCGATGCCATGGGCGAGGTCGTGCATCACTGCGGCGGTATCGGCAGCGGCATCCGCACCAAGTTGGTCAACAACATGCTCTCCCAGGCCACCGGCCAGCTCAGTGCCGAGGCGCTGGCCTTGGGACTCAAGCTCGGACTCGAACGCGACACCCTGCTCGGCATCATGACCGGCAGCCTCGCCAGCAACCGCTTCCTAGCGGACTATTGGCCGGTCAAGGTGCTGGCGGGAGACACCACCCCCGGCTTCGCCATCGGCCTCTCCGCCAAGGATCTGCGCCTCGCCATCGCCATGGCCGAGGACGCAGGCGCCCCGGTGCCGACCGGCGCGGCAGCGGCAGGCGCGGTGGCCGCGGCGAGCAAGACGGACGGCGAAGTGGACGTCTCCGGGCTGCTGAACGTGGCGCTGCGCAATGCGGGGCTGGGTGAGGTGGAGTGAGTCGCAACAATGGCGCGAACCGAACCGAATTGAATCAAATTAATAGCTCGCTACCTTAACCAGCCTTGTTTGGTATAGGAATCAAGGCCGCCGGCCGCTAACATCTGTCGTCGGTCTTGGGCGCGTCTCGCGTCGCGACAGTTGCTGGTTCGGGTGGTATGGGGTGATGGTCTTGCACATGGCCGTCGACGATACGGTCTACGCGTCCTATTTGGCGAGCCTGATCGAGGGCGACAGGCTGACTTGTGCCGGCACAGTAGATGCGCTGGTCGATGAGGGCGTCAGCCTATCTGACATATACCGCGATGTGTTTCAGCGCGCGCTGTACGAGGTCGGACGCCTGTGGGAGCGCAATACGATTTCAGTGGCAACGGAGCACCTGGCCAGCGCCATCACCGAGACCGTGATGAACCGGCTGCTGCCGTTGATGTCGCGGAATGAGACCGCTGGGCGGCGTATCGTCGTGGCCTGTGTCGAGCAGGAATTCCATCAACTGGGCGCCCGCATGGTGGCCGATCTTTACGAAATGAACGGTTGGGACAGCATGTTTCTCGGGGCCAACACGCCTCGGCGCGACCTGGGTCGAATGATCAGCGACAAGGGCGCCGACGCCGTCGGGCTTTCGATCACCCAATTCTTCAACCTGGAATCCCTGTTGCACACCGTTGATGAGCTCGCCTCGGCAGAAGCGGCGCCGGAGATCGTCATTGGCGGTCAGGGCGCTGCGCGCGTCGAGGCCGCGGTCCGGCGGCGCCATCCCGATGTCGCGGTGGTCAAGGATTGGGACGATTTGATGGCGCAACTTGAGCCCGGCGGGGGCTGACCATGGGCTACGAGGATCTGGTGGGCGATGCCGGCTCGCTTTGGAATGGCGATGGCGGGGCCGCGCGCGAGGAGTTCGACCATAAGCTGGAAAGCCTGAGTGCCGCCGTTACCGCGGCTCTGCTGGCGCGGCCCGATGTCGAGCGGCTCGTCGGGCCGGGCAACCAGGAGGTGATGCGCACCAACCACCTTCATCACGGCCGCTTCATGAGCACCCTGCTGCTCGCCTTCGATGGCAAGGAGCTGGTCGACACGGTAATCTGGGTGTTGCGGGCCTATCGCGCACACGGTTTTCACCTGGACTATTGGCCGATCCAGCTCTCGGCCTGGCTCGAGGTCATGGAGCGCGAGTTGTCGGGCGAGGCGCTGCGCGGCATCGCTCCCATCTATCACTGGATGACCGACAATATGACCGCTCTGGCCGCCCTCGCGGAAGACGCGGCCGGCGATGAGTAGCCCCCCGAACAGCAAGGATATTGTCGGGATTCCGGATATCTGGGCCGATGTCGTGGGCGACCTGTTGGATGACACGAAGTCGATTGCCCTGGCTGTGTTCGATCTCGATGGCAACGTGCTCTATGCCAATCGCGGCTTCCGTAATTTCTGGACGGAGGCGGACAGCGAAAGGCGCGATGCAAGCATCATCGTCAATCCCAATTTCCGCAGCCTGAGCGCATTCGAAGAGTCCGCGGCACCGGTGTTCGAGGGTCTGCTGACACTGTCCGACATGGGCGCCTGGAGTCAGTCGCTCAACGCCGTGGCCTATCGCCGCGGCAAACAGCTATTGATCCTGGGTGAGCACGATGTTGCCGAGATGGGCCGTCTCAACCGCGCCTTCTACAAGGTGACACAGGACATCAACGCCCTGCAGCGCGAACTGATCAAGGACAAGAGCGGCCTGGAGCGGGACCTCGAGAACAGCAGCCGGCAGGAAGCGGCGCTGCGACGGGACAAGGATGTGGCCGAGCTGGCCAGCCGCGCCAAGTCGGAGTTTCTTTCCTCGGTAAGCCACGAATTGCGCACGCCGCTGAACGCCATCCTCGGCTTCGGGCAGATGTTGCGTGACTTTTCGGACCAGCCTCTGACAGACGAACAGGCCGGCTATGTCGCACAGATTATCGACGGCGGCGGGCACTTGCTCGGGCTGGTCAACGAAATTCTCGATCTCACCAAAATCGAATCCGGGGAATTCGACCTCTCCCTGGAGGCCGTCGATCTGGGGTTGGTCATGGCCGAAAGCCTGGGGCTGGTGCATCCCCTGGCTAAAGAAAATGGTATCGCGCTGGCCGCCGATGCCAGCGCCGCCGCCGGCATCGTGGTGAGCGCCGATCGCGGCAAGCTCCGGCAGGTGCTGCTGAATCTTCTCTCCAATGCGGTCAAATACAATCGTAGCGACGGTTCGGTCTCGGTAACCGCGGCGGCAACCGCGAACGGCGGCGCGCGGGTCAACATTGTCGATACCGGACCCGGCATTGCCGCCGACGACCGTGACGACGTGTTCCGCCCCTTCTCCCGTCTCGGCAAGGAAAGCTCCGACATTGAAGGCACGGGCATCGGCCTTGCCATCAGCCGCCGGCTTATGGAAAGCATGGGCGGGCGTCTCGATTTCGACAGTATAGTCGGCCACGGCAGCACCTTCTGGATAGAGGTTCCGCTGGCCGGGCGCTGCGGCCCGGCATGACCGGACCCGGCCCCTACGACCTGACCCGGACACGCCTCGTCCTCGGACCCGACGGCAAGGCAATACCGAAGGCGGTGACCCCCGATTTCTATGCCGCGCTCGATGCCGCTTTCGAGAGCTTCGCCGGGCATCTGCTGATCGCCGAGCATGCCTTCGAAGCGCCCTGGCCGACCTGGGAGATGCACCCCGAAGGCGACGAGTTCGTCTATCTGCTCGAAGGCGAGGTCGATTTCGTGGTCTGGATCGATGGGGCCGAGACGGTCGTGCGCGTGGCCGAGCCCGGCTCCTACGTCGTCGTGCCCAAGGGGACCTGGCACACCGCGCGGCCGAGACAGCTGAGCCGCCTGCTCTTTGTCACCCCTGGCGAAGGCACGCGGAACGCCGAGCGCCCGGGCGGCTGGGGCGTATCGACCGCGAGGCCTGCCTTTCGCAGGCCGGCGACAAGGTCGTCCACGAGGGCCGCAGACGCCAAGCGCTTGCGGAACTGTGCGTAGGCCTCGGCTTCGAATTCGGGGTACAGCGAAAGCAGCGCCGCCACCGCCGCCTGTGCCTCGTCTTGGCGGCCGAGCTGAGCGTTGGCCGCGGCGAGGAAGGCATGCATGTACCAGAGGTCGGGCAGGTTCATCTTCTGTGCCATGGCAAGGGCCTCTTCATATTCTCCCTTGCCGTAGTGCCTGTAGAAGAAGCCGATGTAATACCAGCCCTGGTGATAGGGGTTGAGCTTCATTGCCTTGCCCACCAGCGCTGCGCCGCGCTCCGGCTTGCCGAGCATGGTCATGAACTGGCCCATGTCGACGATGACGAAGACGTTGTTGGGGTTGAGCGCCACTGCGCGCTCGGCATGAACGAAAAAGTCGTCCCATTCCTGGCGGTAGGCGTGTGTGCGAGCCAGCGCCGAATGGGCGATGGCGCTCGCCGGATCGAGCTTGCCCGCCCGCAGGCCCGCTTCCAGGGAGCGCGCCAGAGGGTCGGGTCCTGGGTTGAAGGCGAAAGCGTCTTCGTCGGCATAGAGATAGGTCAGCCAGGCCCAGGCGTCGGCATAGTCCGGATCGGCCGCGACGGTGCGCTCGAGGCAGTCGCGGGCGCGCAGATGGGACTGCGACGTGAAGATGTCGTAGTGGCCGCCGGCCAGCAGCACGCATTCATAGGCTGCCAGGCTATCGGTTCCGTGGGAGCGGGCCGTGCCCGCGGCATGGCGCGCGATCATGCCTGTGCTGCCGCCGACCATCGCCGCGATCTGGTCCTTGATGTCGTCCTGGATGGCGAAAACCGAGTCCGCCGTCAGCGCCCTGTCATAGGTCTGCGACCAGAGCTGGGTGCCGCTTTCGGCATCGTGCAGGCGGGCGACGACGCGGATGCTGTCCGGGGAGCGCTGCACGCTGCCCTCGACCACATAGGCGGCGCCGAGATCGCGGCGCACATCGCGCACGTCCGTGGCGCGGCCCTTGTAGGTGAAGGTCGAGCCGCGGGCGATGACGAAGAGATCGGGAAACAGCGCCAGGCCGGTGATGATGTTGTCGACCAGACCGTCGACGAAATAGTCCTGTCCGCTGTCGCCGGTGAGATTCTCGAATGGCAGCACCGCGACGACGGGGCCGTCGGGCAAGGCAAGCACCGCGTCGGCGGCGGGCTCGGAGAAGCCGTGCCAGAGCGCAAGGGAAAGCAAGGCGACGGCAACGGCAAATCCGGCGCCGATCAGGACGGCGCGGCGCCTCCGCCGCGTTGGTGCCGGTGCCGTGGCACCTGGAGCCAAGAGCTGATAGGCGCGCACCGGATCGGCAATGTTCTTCACCGTATGCTCGCCGAGATCGGCAAACGTCAGGCCGAGCCGGTCGCGGATGCTTTCGCGCACGGCGCCTGAGACCGCCACCTCGCCCGCCGCCGCCAGCGCTTGGATGCGCGCCGCGATGTTGACACCGTCGCCGTATATGCTGCCGTCGCTCTTTTCGTGAATGTCGCCGACATGAATGCCGATGCGAAACCTCATGCGCCGCTCATCGGGCACGCCTTCGCCAGCTGCTGCGAGCGCGTCGCGGATCGCTTCTGCTGTCTGTACCGCGCCGGCGGTGGTCTCGAACACGGCCAGCACGCTGTCGCCGGCGGTATCCACGATGCGCCCCGAACCGGATTCGATGTAGCTGCGAAAGACGTCCCGCGCGGCTTCGAGGGCGGCGATGGTCGCCGTCTCGTCCGTCGCCATCAGGCGCGAATAGCCGACGGCGTCCGCTGCGAGTATCGCCGCGACGCGCTGGACAAAACTCCCCTCGGTCATGGCCGGGCATCCCCCTGGCATGGCCCAACGCAAAATCCCTGCGCCGGGAAGTGTACGGCCGGCCCGCGCAGGCTTGCAACCTCTGGCGGAGCAGCTATCCTTTCTGCCTCAGGGGGACTGCCATGGCAGCCGATGAGGGCAAAAGGAAGGTCGCCGCCATTCTCGCCGCGGACGTGGCGGGGTATTCGCGCCTGATGGCCGACGACGAGCGCGCGACGGTGCGCACCCTGACGGAATACCGTGAGGTCTTTGCCGAGCATATCGCGGCACATGAAGGCCGCGTGGTCGATACCGCCGGCGACAGCGTGCTCGCGGTGTTTGAGAGCGTCGTGGAGGCGGTGGAGGCCGCGGTTGCAACGCAAGCCGCGCTTGTCGATCACCGGCGCATGTTCTTCCGCATCGGGTAAATTTCGGCGATATCATCGTGCGCGACGACGGCACGGTCTACGGCGACGGCGTCAACGTCGCCGCACGCCTGGAAGGGCTCGCCGAGCCTGGCGGCATCATGCTCGCGGACGACGCCCAGCGCTACGCCAAAGGCAAGGTCTCCGTCGGCTTCGCCGAGGCCGGCAGCCACGAAGTCAAGAATATCGC
Source organism: uncultured Rhodospirillaceae bacterium (assembly GCA_964555535.1). Classification (GTDB taxonomy): domain Bacteria; phylum Pseudomonadota; class Alphaproteobacteria; order UBA7887; family UBA7887; genus UBA7887. Next base: position 2,031 of record CAZKTK010000124.1, on the reverse strand, counting down.
CGAACCGGTGCGGGCGTGGCGGGTGGTGGGTGGTGGAGAGCTGCCAACCGTGCCTGCCAAGGCACAACGCCGGAAACACGCTTGGATTGGGGTTGCTGCGGCCGCGGTCATCGCCATCGTGGCAATATGGCAGCTCGCACCTCGGATCGATGACCAGCCGGCCGATGAGGCCGAATCGGCAAGCGTATCGGACAACCCGATACTTGCCATGCCATCTGGACCTTCGATCGCAGTATTGCCGTTGGAGAATCTTGGCCAGGACGCGAGTTGGAGTTATGTCGCCGACGGGCTCACGAGTGACATCATCACGCGACTGACGAAGTTCTCGGAATTGGACTTTCTCGTCTTTGCACAAAGCACGATGTTCCAGTATCGTGGTCAGCCCGCCGATGCGAGGGCCGTCGCGGCGGAGCTCGGCGCCGATTATGTGGTCGAGGGCAGTGTTCGCGCTGATGATTCGACCATTCGCGTGGCGGTTCAATTACTCAACGGCGAGACGGGGGCCAGCCTTTGGGCGGAGAACTTCGACCGCGCCATGGAAGCGGGCTCGATCATCGCCCTGCAAGACGAGCTGTCGCACAGCATCGCTGCCAGGATTGCCGGCCCCTATGGCGAGATCGTAATGACGGATATCGCCGAGGCAAGAACATCGGAGATCTCTAACGTGGGCGTGTTTCAGTGCAACTGGCTGCAAACCGCCTACGATTTGAATATGGAGAAAGAACAACTTGATCGCGTCAGGGATTGTGTCATTCCTGCCCTTGAAGAAAGCGGTGAAGATGCCCGGTTATGGGCGGCGATGGCGTTTCTTCACGATGAAACTGTCATGCGCGGTTATGCTACCGACGACACATTCAGCTTTGAGAAGGGGAGAGAAGCCGCAGAGAAGGCGGTCGCACTAGATCCCGAGTATGCGCAGGCGCAGTTGTCTCTGGCGCTTTCATGTTTCCGTGTCGGAGATGTCGCCTGTGCCAAGCATCATATAGAAATTGCCACCACGCTCGCTCCAAGTAATACGGTCGTCATGGGTGTTGCGGCAATGATCCATGCGAACCTGGCGAATTTTCGCCTCGGTTACGACATCATGGCCAAGGTCAAGCGGATCGACCCACGGCATCCGCCGTGGATGAATTGGCAATTGTTCTGGTATCCGTTCGTCGAGCGGGAGTTTGCAGAGGCAGCCGTACATCTTGATAATGTCAATGATGAATGGCATTGGGTCTATGCCTTCAGGGCAGCAACTTACTGCATGCTCGGGCGCATCGATGATGGCAAGAAAGCCATTGAGACCGTACACGAGCTGAACCCGGCATTCGAGACTGATTTTTGGGTCGAGATTGGCTACTGGAGCCACACTGAAGAGGACAAGATTCGCTTTGATCTGCTAATTGAAGGCGCAAAGAAATGCGGCTGGGAGCTGCCGGCGAAAGAAACCAGCTAGTCGTCCCTGGCGCCTTGCATCGCCGCGAACGCCCCTTCCCAATCTTGCCCGTCGAACAACGCCAGCTTGTACTCCGCTTCCGCCAGGTCGAAATCGTCCAGGCAGCGCAGGTTGACGTTGAACTTCTCCGGTGCGGTGCGGGGGTGGGAATAGGGGTGGATGCCGCAGGTCTTGCAGAAGAAGTGCTGGGCTATCTTCTTGTTGAACTGGTAGCGTTGCAAGTGCTCGGCGCCTGAGACGAGCCGGAAGCGCTCGGGCGGCACGCTGTGGTGCAGGGCGCCTTTTTTGCGGCAGATCGAGCAGTTGCACTCGATGATCCGCGACAGGTCCGCCTCGACCTCGAAGGTGACGGCGCCGCAGTGGCAGCTGCCGTGATAGGTCTGCATGTTACGCGAGCCCTTTCGCCATGGCTTCGGTCATGCGCCTGGCGAAGGCGGCCGGGTCGGGCAGCGGCTCGCCTTCGATGATGCGGGCCTGGTCGAGCAGCAGCTGGGCGGCTTCGGCCAGCGCCGGGTCGGTCGGGCTCGCCTTGGCGCGCGCGGCCAGGGCCGTGCTGAGCGGGTTCCGCGGGTTGATCTCGAGACTCTTCT
>CAZKTK010000123.1:0-8059 GCA_964555535.1 uncultured Rhodospirillaceae bacterium | reverse complement strand
GGCCTATTCGCGGCGCGACGGCAGAGGCGCCGTCCAGCGGGATCTCGATCTCGTCTACAGCTACTTTCCGGCATTGACGCGGCGACGCACCAGCCAGGCCGGCTATATCTCCGGCGGCGAGCAGCAGATGACGGCGATCGGCCGGGCATTGATGGCGCGGCCCAAGCTCATTCTGCTCGACGAGCCGTCCATGGGTCTCGCGCCGCTCCTGGTCGAGGAGATTTTCGAGATCGTCCAGCGACTCAATGCCGAGGAAGGGGTGAGCTTCCTATTGGCCGAGCAAAACGCCACCATTGCCCTGAAATATGCGGATTACGGCTATATTCTGGAGAATGGCCGCGTCGTTCTCGACGGCGAAGCCGAGACTTTGCGCGAGAACGAGGACGTCAAGGAATTCTATCTGGGCTTAAGCGAAGGCGGCCGCAAGAGCTACCGCGACGTGAAGCATTACCGTCGCCGCAAGCGTTGGCTGGCATAGTAAACGCCTGATTGCTTGGCAGAGTGGGTAATTTGTGCCACACTCGTCCGCCAAAATGCCAAACTAACCGCACCGGTACTATTGGAAAGGCGCACCAAATCGCATGGCGGGCTGGTCCCGCGGCTCGGTGGGCCTATATGTGTCACGAAGCGGGTGTGGCGGCGGTAGGCAGCGCAACAGGTGAGTGAATGCATTTGATTGCGCCACCTCCAGCAATGGGCAGCAAGCCACATATCACCCGGCAACCCAACGCCCAAGAAACAGAGGCTTAGATTTCGATGGCAGCTACCAGAAAGAAAGCACCTGCGAGGAAGACCACCACTCGCAAGCCGGCGACCCGCGCGAAGGCCGCACGGCCCGCGGCCGCCAAGACGACCGCCAAGGCCAAAACCGCGGCCAAGCCGAAGACCGCCGCGAAGAAACGGGCTGCGGCCAAGCCCAAGAAGGCAGCCGCCAAGGCAGCGCCTGCTCGCAAGACCACCGCTCGCAAGGCGGCTCCCGCCCGCAAGGCCGCCACTCGCAAGGCGGCTCCCGCCCGCAAGGCCGCCGCTCGCAAGGCGGCTCCCGCCCGCAAGGCCGCCGCTCGCAAGGCGCCGGCTCGCAAGGCTGCGCGGAAAGCCGCCGCCAAGCCGGCCGCCCGCGCGGCAGCCAAGGATAACAGTGCCAGCAACATGGTAACCCTGGCCTCACGGCTGCTGGTTCGCTCCCTGTCGACCCGCCTTGGCCCCAAGGGCATCGGCTATGGCCAATACCCCGTGCTGATGCATCTGTGGCAGGAAGACGGCCTGACCCAGAAGGAACTCAGCAATCGCGTTCGTATCGAGGCGCCGACCATGGTCCGCACCCTTGACCGTATGGAGCGCGACAAGCTGGTGGTGCGCAAGCGCTCGGACGCGGACCGCCGTCAGATCCACATTCGCCTGACCGCCAAGGGCAAGGCGCTGAAGTCGGATCTCTCGTCCCTGTCGGGCGAGGTCGACAAGGTCGCCCTGTCCGGCCTCAGCAAGAAGGACAAGGAGCAGCTCCAGGCTCTGATGGGCAAGGTCATCAAGAATCTGGAAGGCGACTCCTCCGACGCCTGACGATAGCGAAGGGGCGGCGCAAGCCGTGGGCGCGCGCCGCCTCATGCTCCTGCGCCACGCCAAGTCCTCTTGGCGTGGCGACGAGGGCGACCACGAACGTCCGCTGAACGCCCGTGGCGAGGCCGCTACACGTCTCATGGGCGCTCACTTGGCCGCGGAACCCCCGCCGGACCTCGTGCTGTGCTCCACCGCGACCCGCGCCCGCGCGACCCTGGCCGGCCTGACCTCGCTCGACACCTGCGAGACCCTGTTCGAGCGGCGCCTCTATTTGGCGCCGGAGGCGCGCTTGCTGGCGCGCCTGCAAGCCCTCGAGGCGGAGCGGCAGTGCGTGCTCCTCATCGCCCACAATCCCGGACTGCAATATCTGGCGGCCATGCTGGCCAGCGAGGCCGATCGCGCCCTTGCCGAGCGTATGGTGGGCAAATATCCGACCGCCGCCCTTGCCACATTCGACCTGCGACCCGGCGATTGGGAGGCGCTTGGCCCGAGCCAGGTTCTGACGGCCACGCTCGTTACGCCGAAGAGCCTCTAACACACCGCGGTTTCGGTGCACCCCAGCGCCGGCAGCACCGCCAGCGGCAGGCCGGCCCAGCGCAGCACCCCGCCCGTCATCGACAGCCGCGCCGTAACCTCCTGGGCATCAGCCTCGCCGCGCAGCTTGGCCAGGCGCTCGAAGGCTGTCGAGACGGCCTGGTGCCAGGACGGCGATATCAGCTCGCCCGCTGCCGCCGCGTTTAGCGCATCGTCAAGGCCAGACAGGGTCAAGCGGCCGCGACCCTCGGGCTTGAGTGCCGCATCGAGGCTGGCGCGGCCATTGCCATGTATCGCCACCGGCCCCCAGCTGAGATCGAGTCCGCCGAAACCCAGCACCCCGCCCGCTTCGCGCCAAGCCGCGGCATCGCTCGGCAAAGGCGGTCCGGTGCCCTCGATCCAGCCGACCAGCGACGCGCTGTCGATCGGCCCGTCCAGCGGCGGTCCGAGGCGCCATGCGGCAGGCGGCAAAACCCCCGCAAGGGACAGCGCCAGGCGCAGCATGCCGCCGCCCACCTCATCGCTCTCCAGCCGGGCTTCGTCGGCGGCAATCTCGAAGTCCGGGCCGATCAGGGTCAGGCCGTCGCCGCTGAGTGCGACCTTCGCGACGCGGCCGTCTTGGCGCACTTCCAGGCTGGCCCGCAGGTTCTCCGCCCACAATACCGCCGAGGCCCGGCCCAGCGGGCCGCTGGCGCTGAAGCGCTGCGGGGCAGTGAACATCACCTCGATATGCCGCGGTGCCGTGTCGGACAGTGTCAGCACCGCCTGACCCGCCTGCCACTGCCAGTCCTGGCCTTCGATGCTGCCGCTCGCTTGTAGGCCGTTCAGGGTCAGGTGGGGCTCGGCAAGCAGGGTTTCATCATGCGCGACTGCAACCCAGGCGCTGGCCGTGTCGGGACTGCGTCCCGTGCGCACCAGTGTCGCTTCGTCGGCAATGTGCTGCCAGAGGCCGTGCCATGCCGCGAGAATGGCGCTGATCATGGCGCCGGCCAGCATCGGTTCGCTTTCCATGCTGCCAGTATAGCGAATTGAGCGATGTGGTTGACAGCCGCCCGGGGAGTGCCGACAAATGGGGAAAGCCAGCCCGGGAGGACACCATGGCCGCCGATCGCTACGCCCAATTCGAGTCCCTGACCTTCGATCGCCCCGCGGAGCGGGTCTTGCGCATCACCATGGGCGACGGCGAGCGTCTGCCCTCGGTGGACCAGCAGATGCACCGCGACCTGACCTATGTCTGGCGCGAGATCGATGCCGACGAGGCGGTCTCGGTGGCCATCCTGCGCGGTGCCGGCAAGGGCTTCTCCGCCGGCGGCGATTTCGACATGGTGGAGCGCATCACCGAGGACTTCGACATGCGCGTCGCGGTCTGGAAGGAGGCGCGCGATCTCGTCTACAACGTCATCAACTGCTCCAAGCCGATCGTCTCGGCCATGCACGGCCCGGCGGTCGGCGCCGGCCTGGTCGCCGGGCTGCTCTCGGATATCTCCATTGCCGCGCGCGATGCCCGCATCATCGACGGCCACACCCGGCTCGGCGTTGCCGCGGGCGACCACGCGGCCGTCGTCTGGCCGCTACTCTGCGGCATGGCCAAGGCCAAATACTATCTGCTGCTTTGCGACACGGTGTCTGGCGAGGAAGCGGAGCGCATCGGCCTGGTCTCGCTCTGCGTCGAGGCGAACGAGCTCAACGACAAGGCGCTGGAGGTTGCCGAGCGCCTGGCCGCCGGCTCCCAGACCGCCATTCGCTGGACCAAATATTCCCTCAACAACTGGCTGCGCAGTGCCGGACCCGCCTTCGATACCTCGCTGGCACTCGAATTCCTCGGCTTTACGGGTCCGGATGCAAAAGAAGGGGTGGCGTCGCATCGCGAGCGGCGCCGACCCCAGTTCGAACCGAAGTCCTCCCTTTAGCTGACTGCGAGCGGGGCAGCGAGAAAGAGCGGGTTCCCCTCACGCTCGATCAAGATGAGCAATGCGTCGCGCTGGGCTGCCCGCGCCGATGCCAAGGCTGCCACGGCCTGGGCCGGGCTGGCGACGGGGCTGTTGCCGACTTCCTTCACCACGTCGCCCGGGCGCAGGCCCGCTTCCGCGGCGATGCTCTCGGGCGCCACGGCAACGACCACGACACCATCGGTCCGGCTGGCCAATGTGGCGCCGAACATCTCGGCCGGGGCGCCGTTCATGGCAACCTTTCGCGCCTCGCGCTCGGCGATTGTCACCGGCAGGCGCATGGTCGCGCCGGCGCGCCAGATCTCCAGGGTTACCGAGGCGCCGGCACGGATTTCCGCCACCATGCGGGCCAAGGCGCGGGGATCGGCGACCGTATTGCCGTCGAGCTGCCGGATGACGTCGCCGGCCTGCAGGCCGGCTGCAGCCGCAGGCCCGTTGTCTACGACCCGGGCGACAAGCGCACCGGAAGCCTCGTCGAGATCGAGCCCGGCGGCGATGTCCTCGCTCACCACCTGGATGTTCACGCCCAGCCAGCCGCGCGCCACCCGGCCGCCGTCGCGCAGTTGCGCAACGATTGGTTCCGCGAGCGCCGACGGCACGGCAAAGCCGATGCCCACATTGCCGCCGCTCGGCGACACGATGGCCGTATTGACGCCGATCACCTCGCCATCCAGGTTCAGAAGCGGGCCGCCGGAATTGCCCGGATTGATCGGCGCGTCGGTCTGCAAATAGTCGTCGTACAAGCCGTTGTTGAGGTCGCGGGCGCGGCCTGAGATGATTCCCGCGGTGACGGTACCGCCGAGGCCGAAGGGATTGCCGATGGCGATCGACCAGTCGCCGACGTCTGTCGTATCGGAGTCGCCCCAATTGAGGAAAGGCAGGGCCGTGTCGCTTTCGACCTTGAGGAGGGCGATGTCGCTGCTCTCGTCGGAGCCGACGACGATGGCCACCAGCTCGCTTTCGTCGTTCAAGCGCACGGTGATGCTCTCGGCGCCATCGATGACGTGATGATTGGTGACCAGATAGCCGTCCTCGTCGATGAGGAAGCCTGAGCCGGCACCACGCGGGGAGGGGCCGGCGCGTTCAGTCTCGATGGCGACGACGGCGGGCGAGAGTTCCTCGACCAGGCCGGAAAAGCTGTCCGGCGTGCCGTGGGCCAAGGCCGGGGAGACCAGCGCCGGGCCGGACAGGGCGAGGATGAGCGCCCCGGCGGCAGGCCGGCGGAGCAGGATGGGGAGTGTCATGGCAACCTCTTCTAGGCAGGGAATGTTGGCCTGGATGTATGCTGCCGGGGGTAGGAGTACAGAGGCTCTCACGCCCTCGTGACGCTTGCCACAATTTTGCCCCAAAGGCGCCCACGGAGCGCCATGATTACCAATCTTTCTCGCGGTAACTGTCGCTGCCGGACGCGGTCTCGTCCTCGCGCCGAATTTCATGGTCGATGGGCTCGAGTGCCAGGATATAGTCGGCGACGGCCCTGAGGTCTTCCTCGCTCAGGTGCTGCGAGCCGTGCTCGATAAGCTCGGCCATGGTGCCCTGAACATCGTTGCCGTCTGGCGTAAATCCCGTCCTGAGCAGCCAGACGATATCGTTATCGTTCCAGGTGCCGATACCGGTTGCCGGATCGGATGTGATATTGGGCACCGTGCCGCCTGCAGGCCAGTCTTGATTGCCGGCATAGGCAAGGGAGTCGACAAGCCCGCCGAGCGCATTGCGCGGCGTGTGGCATTCGCGGCAATGCAGCAGGTGCTCGGAGAGATAGCGGCCGCGGTTCCAGGCTGCGCTGCGCTGCGGGTCGGGCGCAAACGGCTCGGGCGCGAAGAACATCACCTGCCAGGCCAGGCTGCTCAAGCGCTGGTCGAAGGGGAAGGCGAGGGCGTGCGGCTGGCTTGGCACCGCCAACGGCGGCTGTGCCTGCAGATATGCCCAGAGGTCGGCAAGGTCAGCGTCCGTAAGCCCGCTATAGGCCGTATAGGGAAAGCCCGGGTAATAGCGCACGCCCGTGGTCGCCCGGCCTTCGCGCATGGCGGCGACGAATTGCGCTTCGCTCCAGCGCCCGATGCCGTGATCGCGGTCGGGGGTGATGTTGGGGGCGATCAGCGCACCGAACGGCGTCGCGACTTTGACGCCGCCGCTGCCGTCGGCCTTGTGGCAGGCATGGCAGCCGCCGGCGCGCGCCAAATAGGCACCGCGCTCGACCGCAGCCTCATCGGCGCCTGCGTCGCTTGCCCAGGCGCTGCCGGCGAGCCATAGGGCGACGATCGCCCACAGGCTATTCCGCTCAGTTCTTCTTGCGGTATTCCTCATGGCAGCCCTTGCAGGTCTTGCCAAGGGCGCCGAGGCCTCCGATGACCGTCTGCATATCGCCGGTTTCCGCAGCCGCGATCATATCGTCCGCCGCGGCGATGGAGTCCTTCATGGCCTGCTCGAATCCGGGCATGTCTTGCCAGATCTTCGGCAGCGCGTTGGTCTCGCCCGTGTCCGTGCCCTCCGGGAACCACTGCCCGGCCTGGCCCAAGCCTTCGCGTATGGCGCGCGCATTCGCGGCGAGGTTGCCGGCAAAGCTGATATTGCCTTTGGCCACCATGGCCAGGTTGCCCATATTGCCGCCGATCGCCGCCATCACGTTGCGCCGATATTTGATGATGTTCGCGGGCTCGTCCGCTGCCAGCACGGCCGGCAGGCCGCCGATCAAGATCGCCAACGCCAGGCCGAGCCCGGCAAACACACGCGAAATCCGCATCCCTCTCTCCCTTGTTCCTTTGTCACACCGCCGCCATTGTGACCCCAGCCAGCCCGATCATGCAACTGCGTGTGTCTTGACCCGACAGCCGGAGGCGTCCATACCGCCGTGGCAATACGAACCGCGATGCCGGGAGAGGGCAGCCATGTACAATCTATCCACCGTTCTCGAGACCAGCGGCCGCGAAGTGCCGGGCAAGGACGCTTTCGTGCTCGGGCCGACGCGGCTGACCTATGCCCAGGTCGATGCCGCCGCCTCGCAAGTGGCGAACGGGCTGGCCGCGAACGGCATCGGCGCCGGCGACGTGGTGGCGCTCGCCTGTCCCAATCTGCCCTATTTCCCCATCGTCTATTTCGGCATTCTCAAGGCCGGTGCCACGGTGCTGCCGGTCAGCGTCCTGCTGACCGCAGACGAGATCGCCTATCTGCTTGAGGATTCCGGCGCCAAGGGCTTCTTCTGCTTCGAGGGCACGGCGGACCTGCCGCTCGGCCAATCGGGGCATGCGGGCTTCGGGCGCGTTGCGGGGTGCGAGAACTTCTGGGTCATCACGGCGGACCCCGCCGGGGCATCGCCGTTCGAGGGCACAGCGACGCTTGGCGCCCTGATGGCGGGCTAGGCGCCGGCCTTCGACTCCGTGCAGCGGAACGGCGACGACATCGCCGTGGTGCTCTATACCTCCGGCACGACCGGCCACCCCAAGGGTGCCGAGCTCAGCCACACCAATATCCTGCTCAACGCCGTGGTCTCGCGCGACCTCGTCGGCTCCTCGGGCGACGACGTGGTCATGCTGACCCTGCCGCTGTTCCATGTCTTCGGGCAGGTCGTGCTCATGGTCGCCTGCACCATGGCCGGCGCCACGCAAATCCTGGTGCCGCGCTTTGAACCTGGCGCGGTCCTCCAAGCCTTGCAGGACGAGAGCGTCACCGTCTTCGCCGGCGTGCCGACCATGTACTGGGCCCTGCTCAACCAGCCGACCGACGGCGTCGATCTGGAAAAGATCAAGGGCAACTTGCGCATGTGCGCCTCGGGCGGTGCCTCGCTGCCGGTGGAGGTGCTGCGCGCCTTCGAGGCCAAGTTCGAGGTGCCCATCCTGGAAGGCTACGGGCTTTCGGAAACCTCGCCGGTCGCCACCTTCAACCACCCCCACAAGGAGCGCAAGCCGGGCTCCGTGGGCACGCCCGTCTGGGGCGTCGAGATCCGCGTCGTCGACGACGACGACAAGGACGTCGGCGTCGGCGAGCCGGGCGAGGTGCTGATCCGCGGCCATTGCGTCATG
>CAZKTK010000122.1:0-8105 GCA_964555535.1 uncultured Rhodospirillaceae bacterium | reverse complement strand
TGTGGTTGGCAACGAAATGGGAGATGTAGTCGCTCTGGTTGGCGGTGCCGGTGATGCGCTCCCAGGGAACATTGCGGCGCTTGGCGACGGCCAGCAGAAAGGCGAACAGCGTGAACGGCGCAGGGTCGTTCATGGCGGTCGAGATGTCGCCGAGCGAGACGCCGTCGAGCGCCTCGTCCATGTGCTGGACCGTGTTGATCACACTACCGCAGGTCCCCAGCAGGGCGGGTGGAACCTCATCGCAATCCACGCCGCGGAAGACCGAATTGCAGGGCAGCAGGCTGATGGCGCTGGCGCCGGCCTTGATCAGCGTCTTGACCCGCGCGTTGTAGTCGCCGGGCGTGCCGAGGCCGATGAGCTGGCGCTGCGACCAGGTGCGCCCGCGATGCATCGAGGCGTATATGCCGCGCGCGAAGGGTGGGCGGCCGGGCACGCCGAGGTCCTCCATATAGCGTTCGTCGGACCAGTCCTTGGCCGTATAAAGCGGCCGGACCGCGATGCCCGATCGGTTGCGGATCGTCCGCTCCTCGTCGACTTGGGCGCGGTACTCGCGCCGCCATTCGGCCATTTCGCTGTCGAGATAGGGCAGCTCCAGCTGTTCTACGGTATCACTCATGATTATTGTCCTATGCGTCGGCGCGGGCTTCGGCGGCGAGCCGCTCGGTCGCGGCGACGATATCGGCGCGGTCCGCACCGGGACCGAAGATCATGCTGACACCGGCCTCGCGCAGCATGGGCTGTTCGGGCTGGGGCACGATGCCGCCCACCAGCACCCGGATATGGCCAAGGCCCGCCTCGCGCAGGGCGGCCATCAGGTCGGGCACGATGAGATGGTCCGTCGCCAGGGAGCTGATGCCGATCACGTCCACGTCCTCCTGCAGTGCCGTGGTGACCACGGTGTCGATTTCCTGCCAGGGCGGCGTATAGATCACCTCCATGCCCGCATCGCGCAGCGCCGAGGCGACGGCGCGGCTGCCGCGGTCGTGGCCGTCGAGGCCGATCTTGGTGACGAGCACCTTGGCCCGGCGGGTCATGGCGCCACACCGGTCTTGAGGCTGCGCACGAAGCTGCGGGCGATCGCCGCCGGCGTCTCGCCGCCGGGCCGATACCAGACCTGGGCGCCGTTGAGGGCGCCCAGCAGCATCAGTCGCAGACTTGCGGGCGAAGCGCCCGGGGGCAGGTCGAGGGCCGCGAAAAGGTCGCGAAATCGTGCCTCGTAGCTGTCGCGCGCCGCCGTAAGCGCCGCCGCGGCGTCCTCGGCGTCCTCGGGCAGAACCCGCACCATCACCTTGGCGTAGGCGCTGTCGTCGAGAACCGTCTCCATATGGGCCACGGCCGCGGCTTCGAGACGGGCCCAGGGGTCGGATTTCCCTGCTATTGCGGCATCGACCCGGACGGCTATGCCCGTCACCGCCTCGTCATAGACCGCCAGTAGAAGCGCCCCCTTCGAGGGAAAGTGGTAGTACACCGAGCCCGGCAGCATGCCGACGGCTCCCGCCACGTCGCGAATCGTTGTCGCGCGGTAGCCTTGCGCCGCGAAGGCTGTCGCAGCGGCATCCATAAGCGCGCGCTTGCGGTTGTCCTGTCGCGGCGCGCGCTCCAATACGGCTTCGGTTGCCATATGCCACCCAAATAAAAACAAACAGTTGTTTGGTATTAAGCCGACGCCCTGTTCATGTCAATGATGGGGCGTCTCAGCCGGGCGCTATGCCGTATGTGACCACGAATTCGCCGGGAATCTCGTAATGGCCGTTGACCCGGTAGGGGGCGATGGAGGCGAGATACTCATCGCGGGCCTCTTCGCGAGTGGGCTCGTCGAAGCGCGCATAGGCCAGCGCGACCGGGCCGCCGACGAGAGCGGCGCCACAGGCCTGCCTCGGCGTGTCGAAATGCAGCGGGTAGGAAAGGCGTTCGGAAGCGACCTGGGTGAAGCCGGCCTCGCGGAGTACCGTCTCCAGCGCATCGCCCGTGCCGAGATTGAAGAACATGGGGCAGACGTCGGATGCCACACGGGCATCGACGATGGGGAACACGCCCGCCCAGCCGCAGGCACTGCGCTGGCCCCAGACGGCAGCGACGGCGCGACCGCCGGGCCGCAAGGCCTCTCGCGTCACCGTCATCGCGCGGATGGGATCCGGCATGTACATCAGGCCAAGAGCGCAGAGTGCGACGTCGAAGGCCGCATCGCCTTCCACCGGCGTCTCACCGTCGCGGCGTTTGAATCGCAAGTTGTCCACGCCGCGCTCCTGGCGCAGGGCATCGGCGCGCTCGACCATGTGTTCGGATATGTCGTCGCCGACCACTTGGCCGTCGGCACCGACCTGCTCGCCGGCGCGGAACGAGACCAGGCCGTCGCCGCAGGCAACGTCCAGCACGCGCTCGCCGGGTTGCAACGCGGCAATCTCCAGAAGTTGCGTCTGCACCGGCTGCAGCTGGACCTGCCAATAATAGGCGTACTCGTCGCTGGCGCGGTTCCAGCCGTAGCGCTGAACGCGTTTCTGCAAGCGGGCGTCCATGACCCTACGCCGCCAGCGTGGTTTGTTGCACGACGCGCTCCACGGCGACCTCGCTGCGCATATTGGCGAGCCAGGGACTGTGCGCGTCCGCCGTATCGAGTGCCCGGATCACGTCGCTTTCGGACGCCGGGCTGTCCACATGGACCGAATAGCGAATGCCCGTATAGGCGGGGCTTGCCTCGGAAATGCCGAGCACCGCGCCATAATCGAAGTCGGTCTCCAACGCCACCTCGACGGAATTCAAGGGCACATCGAGGCGGGCGAACCAGTGGGCATATCCAATAGCCAGGCAACTGCTTATCGCGGCACGACCGTAGACGCTGGGGTCTGGTGCCGCGTCGTTGCCGCCGAGATTGCGCTTCATGTCCGCCATCAGCGTCCAGCCCTGGTCCTGGATACTGCAGGTCAGGCCATCCGATACCCTTGCCGTGCACGATTTGGTGAGACGGCCAATGCTCGGTCGTCTGCGGATCTTGTCTTCGACCCGCATGGTTGCTGCCTTTATGTCGTGGTCCGTGCTCATGGTATTCCTCCGATAGTGCGGATCGGCAGGCCCCATCGCCCGATCGTCTCAGGTCGTTGCCGCCTCCTGCAGCGGCGCGGATCGTATCTCTGCTGCCCGGCGGACAAGCGCCGCGGACTGCCGGTCGAGATGCGCTTCCAGATGTCCGCTCAGCTCGCGCGCGTCGTCCGCCGCGCCATCGATGAGCGCGGATTTGCGGCGGCGCAGGAACTGCATGCCCATCACATAGAGTCCGGGCGCCTCGGTTACACCGCCGTCGTGGCTGATGCGGCCCTTGCGGTCGAAAACCGGCGCCTCGAGCCAGGAATGGTCGGCGCGATAGCCCGTGGCCCAGAGCACCGTTCGGATCTCGCCGCTGGTCAGGTCGAGCCCGAGCGGTGGTTTGGCCTCGACACGCGTCGCCTCGACGCCGTCCCGTGCATGGGGATCGCTGCCATGGCCATTCTCGTTCGCCCACTCGTCTATGGTGTCGAGCAGCCGGCCCATCTTGAGGTCGGCAAGCTGGCATTTGTTGGCCAGCGAGCCAGAGAACTGTGCCTTGCCGTCGCGGATGCCGGCAAGTTTGCCGACCAGACGCACGCCATCGTCCGTCAGCGCGTTGAGGTCCAGGTCGGTGCGTGCGGCCGAGCCCGCGAGCTGCGAGGACGGTACGCGGCGGGCGCGGGTGATGTCGTCGACCTCGTCATAGCGCTCGCCGAGCACGCCGGCGGCATCCATCCACCACATGATGTCCCGGCCGCGATAAAGGCGGGGCAGGCGGACATGCTCGCCGACCGCCAGCGTCACGGGGCGGCTGGACGCATGGATCTCCTTGGCGAGCTGGGTGCCCGTTGCCGAGGCGCCGACAACCAGCACGCCGCCTTCCGCCAACTGGTCCGGATTGCGGTATTGCATTGGCGTGACCGTATCGACGCTATCGGGCACGCCTTCCGCCAGGGCCGGGACGTTGGCGATGTTGCAGGCGCCGCTGGCGACCACGACGGCGCGGCACTGCCAGTCGCCCTGGTCGGTCCGGACGCGGTAGCCGCTGTCATTGGGTCGCACGGACAAGACCGTGGTTTGGGTCCTGACCGGTGCCTTGATCGTGCGCGCAAAGCCCGTGATGTAGTCGATCGTCTCGGACATGTTGCGATAGCCGTCCGGGTCGTTGCCTTGGTACCCATAGCACGGCAAACGGCTTAGCCAGTTCGGTGTCAGAAGCGTGAGGGAGTCCCAGCGTTCCTTGCGCCACGAATTCGCCACCTCGCCACGCTCGAGAACGACGTGGTCGATCCCCCGTGCGGCGAGATAGCGGCTCATCGCCAGGCCGGCGTGACCGGCACCGATAACGACGGCGGTTACGTTGCGCATGGTTCGGACTCCCCCAGTGCGGCCGGTGTCTTACTTGACCTCGACCGTGACATTGGTCGGGTTGGTTATCGCATCGAAAACCGCAGAGCGTTTCTGCGACTGAGCGACGACAGCTTCGATTTCGTCCTGTGTGGCGTCGGCGTCAATGTCGAAGGACACCTTGATGTCGCCAAAGCCGTTGCGCACATCGGAGTCGATACCGAGAATGCCCTGGATATCCATGTCGCCTTCAAGCGTCGCCCTGACGGATTTGAGCTGGATGTCCCGATTCTGAGCAACGGCGGCGACGCCGGCGGTCAGGCAGCTTGCCAATGCGACCAGGAGATGCTCGGCGGGTGTCGAGCCGTGATCTTCGGATGCGAAGATCTCCGGATGGTCGTTGTCATATTCGAACGTGGTTTTGTGGCGCTGTTCCGCGCCGAGGCCGAAGAAGCCGTCGACCTTGGAATGGCTGTGCGTGCCGTTCACCCAGTCACAGGTCGCGCGCCATTTGAACTGCGCACCTGCCGGCTGTTCGGTCAGCGCTTCGCGAGCGCCCAACAGGGCTTCCACATTGACGCCGTTGTTCACAGTGGTTGTCGTCTCTGTCATCGGTCCCTCCATCTCGTTGCCCCAACGGGCGTTGTGTGTTGCGACACAGGCATACTTGCCCTGCGTGACGCGCATGACAGTTAACTACGTCACACAGGCGAAAAAACCAACGGGTGCGGCTCAGTGCGTGAGTGTCTCGGCTGCGGCCAGCAGCTCGGCGCCGAAGTCCTCGGCCTCGGCCAAAAAGGCATCGCGCAATGGCAGTGTTGCCTGCTGCCAGGCCGCGAGCTCCGCTTCGCTCAAATGATGCGCTGCCATGCCGTTGGCGATCGCCGTCTCCAGCGCTGCCGCCTCGATCGCGGCAAAGTCATTGCGCAGTTCCGTTTCCACGGCCTGTGCCGCCTCGGTGAGGATCGTTCGCTGACTATCGTCAAGGCGCTGCCAGAAGCGCTCGTTGATCAGCACAATGAATTCGATGGCCGAATGGTTGGTCAGGGTGAGCGAGCCGAGAACTTGGTAAAGTTTGCGGTCGGCGACGGTGAGAAGACCGGTCATGCCGCCGTCGACGGTGCCCCGCTCATAAGCGAGATATTGCCGCGAGCCGGAAATGTTGGTTGCGGCTCCGCCGAGCGTATTGACGAAAGCCTCCAGTGCCTTGCCGAAGGTGCGGATCTTGAGACCGCGCAAGTCGTCCGGCAGGCGTGCCGGCTCGTCCTGGCGCAGCATCATGATCGACATGCCGTAAGGCTGCCACCACAAGGGCCGTGCGCCCTTGGCGGTCATCGCCGCATCGAGGGGCCCGCGCACGGGTGATCCGGGTGCGGTGGCGGCCCGCACCAGTTCCGGTGTGTTGAAAAGAAACGGAACGGTGAAGATGTCCACTTCCGGGATGCTGCCGGCGAAGCGCGCCAGCGACGACACGCCCATCTCGATCTGGCCCGAAGCGACCGCCGTCGGCACTTCGCGGTCCGTGAAGAGCTGGGCGTTGGGGTAGATCTCCACATGCAGCTCGCCGTCGCTCGCCGTTTCCACGTGATCCTTGAACGCGACGAGGTTCTGGCCGAGCGGGGTCGTGATCGGCAGTTGAAGCGTGATGCGGAGCGTTTCCGCCGCCTGGGCCGCGCCGGTGGCGAGGACCAGTGCCGCGGCAAACAGGCTTAGGGTACGGCGGATCACTCGCGCTCCGCCTCCGCCTCGGCGTGGAAATCGCCGTCCTTCGCCGCGAAGCCGTTGTCGACGATGTCCTTCTTGTAGGTCGCCAGCCATACGGCGCGGATCTCGTCATAGGGCACGTCGACGTAGTGGCCGCGCTGGCGGACATATTCCATGTGCTTGCGCCCCGACATGTCGAAGGGGTGGAAAAGCGAATCCGTGCGGCCGTCGAATTCGAGGGTCTTGACGCCGAAGCGCTCGCACAGCGTCTTGTTGAAGGCTGGCGTGGCCTTTACCCAGCGGCCGTCGATATGGAGGTCGGTATAGCCGTGGAAGACGAAGAGATCGCTGCCCATGGTCTCGAGCAGCTTGCGCGTGGCGAGATGATTGCGCACATCGCCGTAACCGACCCGCGCGGCCAGGCCCATGGCGCGCGCGCAGGCCGCGAGCAGCGCCGCCTTTGTGATGCAGAAGCCCTTGCGTACCGCAAGGCAGGCGCTGGCGCGGAAGCCTTCCGGCGTGGCGGGCACGCCATAGGGGTCGTACAGCAGATCGTCGCGCACGGCATAATAAAGCCGGCGGGCGAGATCCACCTCGGTCTTGGCATCGCCGGCCGCCTCCGCCGCATAGGCCTTGATCGACGGGTGGTCGCTGTCGATGAAATGACCCGGCGCCAGATAGGGCGCCAGGTCCTCGGTATCTGCCAGTGCCGTGCTCGTTGTCATGATCCCGCGCGTTTCTTGCTAGTATTCCAAGGTCGCCAAACGTGACCCCAGTGGCGTCGGACGTCAAGCAATCCCGGGAGTGAACCATGCCTTCGAGCCGCCTGCCTTTCCGCGCCGAGCACATCGGCAGCCTGTTGCGCCCTGCCGCACTCAAACGCGCCAATGCTGCGCGCAAGGATGATCCGGCGGCCTACGAGGCGGCGCTCGAGACGGCAACGGCAGAGGCCATCCGCATGCAGGAGGAGGTCGGCCTGCGCTGTATCAGCGATGGCGAGTTCCGCCGCGCGTCATGGTTTTCCGCCTTCTTCCAGGCCATGCCCGCCTCCTTCGGCGCGACGCCATCGCGGTTCCGCTTCCATGACCCGGACGGCAGCGAGCACAGCTGGCCGACCTGCTGTGCCACGGCGCCGATCCGCCGCCAAGGCGGCATCACGCTCGGCGAATACGATGCCATTCGCAGCCATACGGACCGGCTGCCCAAGGTCACCATGCCGACGCCGTCTGCCTTCCATTTTTTTGCCGGGCGCGATTGCGCCGACGCCGCGGTCTATCCCGAGCTTGATGCGTTCTGGGAGGATCTGGTTCGGGTCTATCGCGAGGAGATCGCCGCCTTGCACGAGGCGGGCGCCTCCTACGTCCAGCTGGACGAGGTGCCGCTTGCCATGCTCTGCGACCCGCGTATCCGCGAGCAGGTCGCCGGCCTCGGCGAGGACCCGGCGGCGCTGACCGCGCTCTATGTGGAGATGGTCAACCGCGCCATCGCCGAGCGCCCCGCCGGCATGCATGTGGGGATCCACCTCTGTCGGGGCAATTTCCGCGGCCGCTGGATGGCCGCGGGCGGTTATGGCCCGATCGCGCAAGAACTGTTCAACGTCCTCGATGTGGATTCCTTCTTCCTCGAATATGACAGCGAGCGCGCCGGCGACTTCGCACCGCTGGCCGAGGTGCCGGCGGACAAGACCGTGGTGCTCGGCCTGATCGGCACCAAGACGCCTGTTCTCGAGGAGACCGAGGCCTTGGCCAGGCGCATCGACGAGGCAACCAGGCACGTCCCGCTCGAGCGCCTCTGCCTGAGCCCCCAATGCGGCTTCGCCAGCGTCGCCGGCGGCAACCCCATCAGCGAGGGCGATCAGCGCGCCAAGCTGGCCCGCGTGGTCGAGACCGCGGAACTGGTCTGGGGCACCACCTGAGATATATCGGTGACAGTTACCTATTAATTCTTTGAAAAAACCTGGAGATCAATAAGTTGTCGGTAATTAATAGGTAACTGTCACCAATTGTACGCTGCGCCGGTGCTTATGCCGTGTC
>CAZKTK010000121.1:0-8127 GCA_964555535.1 uncultured Rhodospirillaceae bacterium | reverse complement strand
GATCCGCGCACCCTCAAGCCGCTCGACGAGGAGACCATTCTTGCCTCGGTGGCCAAGACCAATCGTCTGCTTATCGTGCACGAGGCATGGCGTTCTGGCGGCTTCGGCGCGGAAGTCGCCGCCATGGTGGTGGAGAAGGGATTCGACGATCTCGATGCGCCCATCGCCCGTATCGGCGCGCTCGATACCCCCATGCCCTACAACGATGAACTTGAGCGCGCGGTGATCCCCTCGCAAGAGCGCATCATCGACGAGCTCAGGGCCTTACTCGCCTGATGCTGGCGCCCGCCATCCAAATGCTCTACCGTGTGTGGCGCCGGGGGCATGCAAGGAGCGGATTGTCAGCCATGAAAAGGATCGGATCGGTCAGTACGTTGCTGGCGGTGAGCCTGCTTCTCGCGCCTGCGGGGATGGCTCAGCCGGTGGACCCCGTGACGGGGGAAGAGGTTCTGACCGAGAACGAGCCGGAGCGTGAGCCCGCGCCGGAGTTCGCGCCTGCGGACACGGCCGATCTGGAGCTGCGCCTGACCAAGCAGATCTTGCTCTTGCAGCGGCAGATCAACCAGCTCACCAAGCGTATCAACGACCTGGAAGCGGGCACGGAGCCACAAGCCACATGTCAGACTATGACGTTTCAGCCGCAAACCTTAAGACCCTGGCAGAGCGGCTGAAAGGCCTGCTTGCCATCCGCACCCTCCCGATCGGCATCAAGCTTTTCGAGGATGTCGACGAGATGATGCGCGTGCCGGGGGTTCGGACGCCGACGGAAGGCTATCACTTCACCGGTTGTCAGCTCGTAACGCAGGCCCGCATGGCCGGCTTTACGCTCGGCATCGTGCACGACAATGTTCGTCCCAACAGCAATTGCGGCGGCGTCATGGGCCTCAATGCGCCGAGCGAGAGCTACTTGTCCGGCGAACAGATGGATGGCGTCTGGTTCGAGAACCGCGAGGCTGCCAAGGCGCATCAGGACGGCATGACGCGGGTCGAACCCGGCCGCTATCACGGTGTCTGTGCCTCGCCCCTGCGCGGTGGCAGGCTCGATCCGCCGGACATCGTGCTGTTCTATGCCAATCCGGCCCAGACCATCCTTTTCGTCAACGGCCTGCAGTGGAAGCGCTACAAGCGCTACGACATGACGATCACGGGCGAAAGCGCCTGCTCCGATGCCTGGGGCAGGGCGCTGGCCACCGGTGAGACGTCGATCTCGATCCCCTGCTATGCGGAGCGCCGTTATGGCGGGGTCGCCGATGACGAGATGCTGCTGGCCATGCCGCCGGACGAGTTCGCCCGCGGCATCGAGGGCGTCGAAGGCATCGCCAAGAACGGCCTGCGCTATCCCATCCCGCCCTATGGCGCCCACATGGATCCAGCCCACGGCATGGCCCGCAGCTACGCTCCGGGCAAGGGCTGAGACTCAGCGCTTCGGTGGCTGGATGTATTCCACCGTCACGCCGTCGGCATCACGGGTGTAGACCACGCGGCCGCCGGCATTGGGGCCGTGATGCAGGTCCAGCGGCGCGTTCAAGGGCTTGAAGCCGAAGCGGGCGGCGGCAGCCAGCGCGGCGTCGATATCGTCGACATCGTAGGCGAGATGGGCGAATCCGGTGTCGCAGGGGCGGCTCTCGATCCGCTTGCGGTCGGCCGGGCCCTTGTACTGGATCAGCTCGAGGCGATGGCCGGGGCCCTGGATATAGGCGGTCTCGATGTCGGCGCCGGGCACGCCGACGACCTTCTCGATCATCTTCGGATCGCGGCCGCCGCGGTGGATCAGCTCGAAACCGAGTGCCTCGGTGAAAAACGCCACGGAGCGGTCGAGATCGGAAACCGTGAAGCTGGTGTGGTTGGTTGCGAGTATCGCGAAGTCGGCCATGCTGTCCTCCCGTCAATGTGGCGCGCCGTTTGATGTATTTTAAGGCGGCAATCTCCGCAGGGCGACATCTTTACGCGTCAGGAGCCAGGAACCATGCTCAGCTATGTTCACGGTGCCAGCGATGTTTCCCTTTTAGGCGTGACCGTTGGCGCCTTGTTGGATGAAGCCGCGGCGTGCTGGCCTGAAGGCGAGGCGCTGGTGGTGCGCCATCAGGACCTGCGCTGGACTTGGACCGAGCTCAAGGCCCGGGCCGATGCCATGGCGGCGGGTCTGCTGGCGCTTGGCCTCGAGCCGGGTGAGCGCATCGGCATCTGGGCCCCCAACATGGCGGAATGGGTGGTGACGCAATTCGCCACGGCCAAGGCAGGCCTGGTGCTGGTCAACGTCAATCCGGCCTATCGCCTGGCGGAGCTCGAATTCGCCCTGAACGCGGTGGGCTGCGCTGCGCTGATCGTCGCACCCCGCTTCAAGACCAGCGACTATCACGCCATGCTGACCGAGTTGCTGCCGGAGCTGGCCGAAAGCGAGCCCGGCGGCTTGCGGGCCGCGCGCGTTCCCTCTCTCGGCCTCGTGATCAGCCTCGATGAGGCGCGCCCGCCCGGCATGCTGCCCTTCCAAAATGTCGCAAAGACGGCCTGCTGCACCCATCGGGATCGCTTGGCGGAGCTCAGTGAAATTCTGCAATTCGATGATGCCATCAACATCCAGTTCACCAGCGGCACCACCGGTACGCCCAAGGCGGCGACGCTGACCCACCACAACATCGTCAACAACGCCTTTTTCACCGGCCGCCAGATGCGTCTCGGGGCCGCCGATCGCATGTGCATTCCGGTGCCCATGTATCATTGCTTCGGCATGGTTCTCGGCACACTGGCTTGCGTTGCGCACGGCACGACAATGGTCTTCCCCTCTGCCGGCTTCGACGCCCAGGCCGTGCTGGAAACGGTAGAGGCCGAGCGTTGTACCGTGCTGCACGGCGTGCCGACCATGTTCATCGCTGAGCTTGATCATCCGGACTTCGCGGCCCATGACCTTTCCAGCCTGCGCACCGGCATCATGGCCGGCGCGCCGTGCCCCGTGGCGCTGATGAAGCGGGTCATGGGTGAGATGGGCATGGAACAGATCACCATCGCCTACGGCATGACCGAGACCGGACCCGTCAGCTTTCAGACCGCCGTCGATGACCCGCTTGTCCGGCGCGTCGAGACTGTTGGCCGCGTCCTCCCCCACACAGAGGTCAAGATCGTCGACGGCGAGGGCCGCATTGTGCCGCGCGGCGAGGAAGGCGAACTGCTGACCCGCGGCTATTGCGTCATGCCAAACTACTGGAACGATCCGGAACGCACCGCCAACGCCATCGACGAGGCCGGTTGGATCGCCAGCGGCGATATCGCGGTGATCGACGACGAGGGTTACTGCGAAATCGTCGGCAGACTGAAGGACATGCTGATCCGCGGCGGCGAGAACATTTTCCCGCGCGAGATTGAGGAGTATCTCTACACCCATCCCAAGATCGAGGCGGTTGAGGTGTTCGGCGTGCCCGATCCGAAATATGGCGAAGAAATCTGCGCCTGGGTGAAGCTGCGCGACGGAGAGAACGCCAGCGCGGAGGAGCTTCGCGCCTTCTGCCAGGGCAATATCGCGCATTTCAAGATTCCCCGTTACATCGAATTCGTCGACGATTTTCCGATGACCGTGACGGGCAAGGTGCAGAAATATGTGATGCGCGAACAGATGGCCGAGCGGCTGGCGGAGGCAGGGTGAGCGAGACGGTCGCACGCTTCGAAGTTCGGCGTGTCGGCTTTCTCGATGCCGATGGCCTCCCGCGTGGCCCTCTGCCGGAATTTGCACGCGATACCGATGCCCTGTTGCCTCTCTATCGGGCCATGGTGCGGGTGCGGGCCTTCGATGAAAAAGCCATAGCCTTGCAGCGCAGTGGCCGGCTCGGAACCTATGCCTCGTGCCTCGGCCAGGAAGCGGTGGGGGTCGGCGTCGCAAGCGCCATGGCCGAGGACGATGTGCTGCTGCCGTCGTTCCGCGAGCATGCCGCACAGCTCTGGCGGGGTGTCACGCTGGAAGAGCTGTTCCTGTTCTGGGGCGGCGACGAGCGCGGCAGCGATTTTGCCGGGCCGCGACGCGACTTCCCCGTCTCCATCCCTGTGGCAAGCCACTTCCCGCATGCCGCAGGCGTGGCCCTGGCCATGGCCCTGAAAGGCGAGACGCGGGCGGCGGTCGCCATCGCCGGCGATGGCGCCACGTCCAAAGGCGATTTCTATGAAGCCCTCAATGTGATCGGTGTTTGGCAGTTACCGGCGATCTTCATTGTCACCAACAATCAGTGGGCCATCTCCATGCCGCGTGAGGAGCAGAGCGCTGCCGAGACGCTGGCGCAAAAGGCCATCGCCGCTGGCCTTCCCGGCGAGCAGGTGGATGGCAATGACGTTATCGCCATGCACGACGCCACCGCGCGTGCGCTGACCAGGGCACGGGCGGGCGAGGGCGGATCGCTGATCGAGGCGCTGACCTATCGGCTCTCGGATCACACGACGGCGGACGATGCCAGCCGCTACCGCGACGAGGAGGCGGTTTCACCGCACTGGCCCGAGGAGCCTCTGCGGCGCCTGCACACCTATCTGAGCGCGCAAGGTGTCTGGGACAAGGAGGCCGAGGCATCGCTGCAGGGCGACTGCCACGAGGAGGTAGCCGCCGCGGCAGATGCCTATCTGGCGACGAAGCCGGAGCCCGCGACCGCCATGTTCGATAACCTGTTTGCAACGTTGCCCGCCGATCTGGTGGCCCAACGGGCTAGGCTGGACGATGCCTGAGCTGGCGCTTGTCGAAGCGGTGCGTGCCGCCCTGGCGAGGGCCATGACCGAGGACGAGCGAGTCATCGTCATGGGCGAGGATGTGGGCATCGATGGCGGCGTATTCCGTGCCACTGAGGGCTTGGCGCAGCGCTTCGGCTCAGGCCGGGTACGCGACACGCCGCTTTCCGAGTTGCTGATCGCTGGCATGGCCGTCGGCGCCGCGGTCGAGGGCCTGCGGCCCGTGGTCGAGATCCAGTTCATGGGCTTTCTCTACCCAGCGATCGATCAGCTGGCGAACCATGCTTCGCGCCTGCGCACGCGCACCCGTGGCCGCCTGACGGTGCCGATGGTGCTGCGCGCGCCCTATGGCGGCGGCATCCACGCGCCGGAGCATCATTCGGAAAGCGCAGAGGCCATGCTGGCGCACATTCCGGGCCTGCGCGTGGTGATCCCGTCGTCACCGAGCAAAGCCTATGGCCTTCTGTTGTCGGCGATCCGCGATCCCGATCCGGTGGTCTTCCTTGAGCCCAAGCGGCTCTATCGCCTTTCGCATGAGCTGGTGGATGACGATGGCTCGGGCCTGCCTCTCGACCGTTGTTTCATCGAGCGCGAGGGCGACGACGTAACGCTGGTGAGCTGGGGCGCCATGCTGCGCGAGACCCTTGCGGCCGCCGATGAACTGGCACAGGAGGGGCGTCGTGCCGAGGTCATCGACGTCGCCACCCTGAAGCCCCTCGACATGGCGACCATCCTTGCGTCAGTGGAGAAGACCGGGCGCTGTGTCGTGGTGCATGAGGCGCCGCTGTCCGGCGGCTATGGGGGAGAGATCGTGGCGCGCCTTGCTGAGGATGGCATGTTCAGTCTCGTCGCGCCCTTGAAGCGCGTTGCCGGCTGGGACACCGTGGTGCCCCTGCCTCGCCTCGAAGCCCACTACATGCCCTCGGTGGCGCGTATCGTGGCCGCCGCGCGGGAAACATTGGAGAGCGATTGACATGGATGACCTGTTCCGCTTTGCCGACGATCTCGGTCCCGCCAAGATCCTGCAGATGTACCAGCCGTCGCTGAACCTGCGTGCCGTTCTGGTGGTCGACAATGTTGCGGCCGGCCCCTCCATCGGCGGCACGCGCATGGCACCGGACGTGAGCGTGGAGGAATGCTTCCGGCTGGCGCGCGCCATGACCCTCAAGAATGCGGCTGCAGGCCTTCCTCATGGCGGCGGCAAGTCGGTGATCGTGGCCGACCCCGCCATGCCGGCAGCCGACAAGGAGCGCCTGATGCGCGCCTTCGCCCGCGCGCTTGCGGACATCGACGACTATATCGTCGGGCCGGACATGGGCACCAACGAGACCTGCATGGCCTGGGTGCATGACGAGATCAGCCGCGCGGTCGGCCTGCCGCGCGAGATCGGCGGCATTCCCCTTGATGAAATCGGCGCCACCGGACTCGGGCTGACGGCAGCGGGAGAGGTGGCGCAGGAGTTCTGCGAGGTGTCCCTGGAGGGCGCACGCGTTGCCGTGGAGGGCTTTGGCGCTGTCGGCTATCACGCCGCGCGTTTGCTGGCCGAGCACGGGGCAGTGCTGGTCGCCGCCTCCGATACCGGCGGCACGGTGAGCCGTGGAGGTGGGCTCGACATTGCCAAGCTGCACGCGGCCAAACAGGAGGGCGGCAGCGTTACCGACGCGGGCCAGGGGGAAAGCGGCGACAGGGACGCTGTCATAGGGGCCGATTGCGATATCTGGATTCCCGCGGCGCGCCCCGACGTGATCCATGCGGGAAATGTCGAGCGCCTCAAAGCGAAGCTCGTTCTCCAGGGCGCCAACATTCCCATTACCCACGACGCCGAGGCGACGCTCGCTGCGCGTGGGGTACTGGTTATCCCGGACTTCATCGCCAATGCAGGCGGCGTGATCTGTGCCGCGGTCGAATATGCCGGCGGCACGGAGACGAGCGCCAAGCGCACGATCGAGGAGAAGATCCGCCGCAACACCCGCGATGTGCTGGTACGCGTCAAGGAAGATGGGGTCCTGCCACGCCAGGCTGCCGTCGACATGGCAAGCGAGCGCGTGCACGCGGCGATGACCTACCGGCGCGATGCGTAGGGCGGCAGATCAGGCGTAGGAGCCGCCCGTGTTGGGAATGCCGTTCTCGTCGAGAAAGTCGCGGAAGTCATCTGTCGCGCGAGCGTTGCCGCCATAGGCGCGCTTGATTGCCTCGAGCAGTGCCCGGTCTCCGCCGCTGCCAATGCGCGCCAGCCACGAGCGCGACTTTCCGCCGAGAGCCTCAAGCACGTTCGACTTGTGTCTCGCCGGCACCTGTACCCAGAATTCGTAGTCGCTGTCGCCAAAGGCCTCTTTGGGCGCCTTGCCCACGTCCTGGGTCATCACCAGCAGATCGCCTTCGCGCGTGATCTCCGCCGCGATGAAGCGCGAGGTTTCGCCCCGTTCGCTATAGAGCTCGATCTCCATCGTTCCATCATACACCACTTGACGGCGCGGCGGGACAGGCGTATAAGCCGCGCCCCGAACCCGAGACCACGGACCTTCGACGATGAACCGTTCGCCATTAACCCATTCGAATACTATTGGAGGCTTCGGCTGCCGAAGGCGCCGTGCGAGCTGAGCGCGCACGCGTATGACAATACGGCCGAAGCCCCTCCCCGGAATGCCGCGGAGGGGCTTCGTGTATCTGGGAGACGGAACATGACGGGACATACGCGCATTGAGGTTGCCGGCGGCAAGCCGGTGCGAGCCTGGACCAGTGGCGTGCCGGTGGAAGAGCATGCCATGCGCCAGCTCGAGAACGTGGCGCGCCTGCCTTTCATCCACGAGCATGTGGCGGTGATGCCCGACGTGCATCTCGGCGTTGGCGCCACCATCGGCAGCGTCATCCCGACGCTGGGTGCCATCGTGCCGGCGGCGGTGGGTGTCGATATCGGCTGCGGCATGAGTGCGGTGGAGACCGATCTCGATGCCGCGCGCCTGCCTGACAACCTGGTGCAGATCCGCGGCGCCATCGAGCGCACCGTGCCCCACGGCAACGCCAAGAGCGGCGGCTGGCGGGATGCGACGCCGCCGCGCGTCGATCATCGTTTTGTCCAAAGCGGCCTGGCCGAGGGCCTGCGCGAGATAGAGGCGAAACATCCGAAGCTTGCCAAGGCTAACTCGCTGGTGCATCTCGGCACGCTCGGTGGCGGCAACCATTTCGTCGAGCTTTGCCTGGACGAGCGCGACAAGCTCTGGGTCATGCTCCATTCGGGCTCCCGCGGCATCGGCAACGCCATCGGGCGCCACTTCATCGACCAGGCCAAGCGCGCGATCACCAAGAAGGGCCTGGCCGACAGCCTGCCCGACAAGTCGCTCGCCTGGTTCGACGAAGGCGAGCCCCTGTTCGATGACTATGTCGCCGCCGTCGGCTGGGCCCAGGGCTTCGCGCGCGCCAACCGCGAGG
>CAZKTK010000120.1:0-8173 GCA_964555535.1 uncultured Rhodospirillaceae bacterium | reverse complement strand
AATCTCACCAGAGGCGATATCGACTACCTGAACGAGAGCCATGATCTTTTCCCTTCTTACTACCCCAAAACCTTAATGTTTTTCTGGGGTTAGTATCGTTTTCCCATTTTCGCATCCGCCGGAGAGTGACCCTCTTGGTCGCCAACCCCCGCATC
This sequence comes from uncultured Rhodospirillaceae bacterium, assembly GCA_964555535.1. Classification (GTDB taxonomy): domain Bacteria; phylum Pseudomonadota; class Alphaproteobacteria; order UBA7887; family UBA7887; genus UBA7887. The sequence continues at coordinate 8,018 of CAZKTK010000120.1, read as the reverse complement.
GAACGGAATACGCTCCGAATTCATCTTGGTGATAGATGTATCCCTGCGGCCCCGCCGTCGCATGATGCAAATGAACTATATGGCGCAAAAAATTTCGCTGACTGCATGTTTTCCGCCAAAACATGCCTCTCACGGGCGCCGCAAAACCGGAATGTCTACGATATAGTCGCGATTATGACCGGACTCAGCGGATTTTCCACCATTGCGGCCACTTTGGCCGAATCGAATTATCGCCGTTATGTGCTCGGCAACGCCGTTTCGCTGACTGGCACCTGGGTCCAGCGGGTCGCCATCGGCTGGCTGACCTGGGAATTGACGGGTTCGGGCGCCTGGCTCGGCATCATTGCCTTTGCCGATCTCGCCCCTGCCATGCTGGTGGGGCCGCTCGGCGGGGCGCTCGCGGACCGTGGAGACCGTCTCGGCCTGCTGAAAATCGGTCAATCGCTGCTGATGCTACAAGCGATTGTTCTTTGCGCCCTTACCGCAACCGATACTATCGACCGCTGGTCGCTCTTGGTGGTCGTCTTGCTCGGCGGAGCGGTGATCGGCATCAACCAGCCGGCAAGGCTGGCGCTGGTGCCAAGCCTGGTCTCGCGGCAGAACTTATCGACGGCGATTGCCATAAACTCGGTCGTCTTCAATCTGGCGCGCTTCCTGGGGCCAGCCATTGCAGGCCTGTTGATCGTTGCCGGCGGCACCGCCATCGCCTTCGCCGCGAATGCGGTGAGCTTTCTCGCCTTTCTGCTTGCCCTGCACAGCCTTCGCGCCGCCATTCCCGAATCCCCGTCGAAGCGCGGCAGCGGCGGCCTGTTGCGGAATGTCGCCGAGGGCTTCCGCTATGCCGGCGGGCATAGCGGTATCGCCATGTTGCTCATCATGATGGCGATTCTGTCGGTCGCGGTACGCCCCTTTATCGAGCTGATGCCCGGTTTCGCGTCGGCTGTTTTACAAGGCGGTGCGGAAACCCTCGCCATGCTCAGTTCCACGATCGGTATCGGTGCCGTCGCCGGCGGCGTCTGGCTTGCCCAGCGGGGCGGCGCCGAGGGGCTGACGCGAATCGTGCTTGTCGGCACCGCCATGGCCGGCGTTGCCGTGCTCGGCTTCGCCCTCAGCCGCAGCCTGTGGACTGCCCTGCCCTGCGTGGCGCTGGCAGGCTTCTTCCTCGTTATCTGTGGGGTTGGGGTGCAAACCCTGCTGCAAAACGCCGTGGACGGCAGCATGCGCGGGCGGGTGCTCAGCCTTTATGGTCTGTTGTTCCGCGGTGGCCCGGCACTCGGCGCCCTGGCCATGGGTGGAGCATCCGAGTTTGCCGGGCTTGCCATGCCCCTAATCGTCGGCTGCCTCGCCTCTACCGCCATCGCGCTCCTAGCCTGGCGGCGCTTGACCCATGCCTCCCTCGCTCTCGAAGGAAGCGGCTAGCGACGTCCGCCGGCGCAGGACCTGAACCAGCACGACCACGGCCAGCAAGCCGACACCGGCCAAATCGCTGCGCCAGCCGCCAGCAAGCAAGGCCACCGCTGCCGCGCCGGCGAGCAGGCGCTCCGGGATTCCCATGGGCCGCAGCAGATAACCTTGGACGCAGGCCGCGAGTGCAACGATGCCGACCATCGCCGTCGCCAGGGCCTGCAGGATGTCGAAACCGTCGCCGATCAGCAGAAGCGACGGGCTGTAGGCAATGACGAAAGGCACCAGATAGACCGCCGCGCCCAGTTTCATCGCCGCGAAGCCCGTCGACTGCAACGGTGTCTGGGCGATGGTCGCCGCCGCATAGGCGGCAATGGCCACCGGTGGCGTGATGGCCGAGATAATGGCGTAGTAGAAGATGAAGAAATGCGCCGCGAGCGGCGTCACGCCAAGCTTGATCAGGGCCGGCGCTCCGAAGATCGCCACCACCATGTAGGCCGCGGCGGTCGGCAACCCCATGCCGAGGATGATGCAGCACAGCATCACCAGAACCATAGTAAGAAACAAATTCTCATCGGTGATGCTGAGCAAGATCGAGGTGAAGCGCAGGCCGAGGTTCGATTGTTCGATCACGCCCACCACCAGTGCCGCAACGAACAACGCGGCGGCGATGGGGGCTATGCGCCGCGCACCTATCTCCAAACCGTCGCACAAGCCCTTGAAGTCAAGGCGCGTGTGGGCACGCAACCACGACAACAGCACGGTGGCGACGACCCCGATATAGGCGGCGTAGAACGGCGTATAGCGGTTGACCAGCAAGCCCACCACTACGACCAAGACCAGCAGCATGTGGATATCGAGCCGTATGGCCTGACGCGCCGCACCGACCAGGTCGGGTGCCATAGCGGGCAAGTCACCGCGCTTCGCCTCGAGCGTGACCATGAAATAGACCGCGAAGAGATAGAGGAAGGCGGGCAAGGCCGCGCCGAGCGCCACGTCGGTGTATTCGGTGTTGGTGAAATCGGCGATGAGGAAGGCGGCCGAACCCATGATCGGCGGCACCAATTGGCCACTGGCGGAGGCCACCGCCTCCACGGCGGCGGCGAACTTGCGCCGGAAGCCGGTGCGGATCATGAGAGGAATGGTAAAGGTTCCGGTGGCGTAGACATTGGCTGTCGCGGCCCCGGAGATCGAGCCGAAGAGCGCGCTGGCGAGCACCGCCGCCTTGGCGGGCCCGCCCTTGACCCGGCCCATGGCGGTGATGGCGAGGTTCATGAACAGCTCGCCGCCGCGCGCCTTCTCGAGCACCGCGCCGAGCAGGACGAACATGAGTACATAGGTCCCCGAGATGTTGGTGATGGTACCGTAGAGCCCGTCGGTGGTCATGAACAGATGATCGACCAGGCGCATCGGCGCCACCGCTCCGGTGTCGAACGGCGCCGGGAAATAGGGCCCGAAAAGGGCGTGCGCGACAAAAATCGCCAGTAGAATAACCAATGTCCAACCAACCGTCCGCCGGCACGCCTCCACCACGAGGACGATGGCGAGCAGAGCGGCAACCCAGTCCCAGGTCTGCAGCGGCATGACATAGGGATAGCGCTCTTCCGCGATATAGCTGAAATTCGCATAAATGTAGGCCATCGGCGCCCAAGCCAATGCAAACAGAAGCCAGTCCCACCAGGGAACCGTCGTGCTCTGGTCGTTTCTGCGCCAACCGTAAGCGACAAATATCAGCGCGCAATACATCGCCACATGCATGGGGCGGAAGAGGCGCGCCTCTGGCAGGCCGAACTGGGCGCCGTAGAGATGGTAGGCGACGATCACCACGCTGCCCCAGCGCAGCAGAAAGCCGCCGAAGCCGGATAGCCGGCGCTGGCCGGCGATCTCGATCATCGCCTAATCCAGAAAGCCCATCTCGCGGTAATAACGCTCCGCACCCGGATGCAGGGGTATCGGAAAATCGCGAGCCCCGACCGCCGGGTCCAGCGCCTCGAAGAGGCGGTGCGCGGCCACCAGATCCGCCTTGTTCTCGAAGGTCAGCCGCGTCATGGCATAAACCAGATCGTCCGGCGCATCCTTGTGGGTGAAGAACACGAAATGCTGCGCCGTCGACGGCACGTCCTCGGTCTGGCCGGCATAGGTCCCGGCGGGTATCACGGCGCGCCCATAACCATAGCGTGTAACCATATCATCTTGTACACCCAAGTCCATGGGCAGGAACAGCACATCGCGCGCATGGGCGATATCGACGAAGACCGGATTGCCGATGATGTCGTCATTGAGGAATGCCTCGATATGGCCATCCTTCATGCGACCCAGCGCCTCGCGATAGGAGGAATGGGTGATCGAGCCACCCCAGTCGCGGATATTGCCGTAGCCCGCGCCATAAAGCTCGAGCAGCCGGCTTGCCGCCAGCTCGCCGCCGGTGCCGCGCGGCCCGGTGTCGATGGTCAGCGGGTGCTGCTTCTCCGCGATATCGGCCAGAGAGGTTATGCCCGCGTTTTCAAGTACGATGGCATGGACGACACCGGCCACATTGAGATTGAGGATGCCGCGGAAATCGGCCATCACCTTGCGAAAGGGCGGCTCGCCACGGCTTGCCGCATGCAGCATCGAGGTATAGCCGAGCGCCGCGGTGGCCAGGCCCTGCTCCACCGCCATGGGATTCGCTATGGCGCCCCCCGGCGTCACCGTATAGCGCAGACCATCGATATTGCGCTGAAACAGATCGTACATGGCGGTGGTGATGACGAACCACGAACCGCCGATGGAGCCTGCGGCCACCACCTGCTCGCCCACATCGGTCGAATAGGGCTTGTCCTGCGCCTGCGCTGTCGACAGCGGCAACAGGGCGATCAACATCGCCATAAGGTGTCTCAGCCATCCGGTCGTCATTGCCGCCTCCCCCCTGTTGCTCGGACTCCGAGCGTATGCCGGCGGGCCTATCCAGGCAACGGCCCTGCCCGCTATTCGGCGGCGACCGGTTCGCCGATCACCTCCGCCTCACGCTCGCGCCGCTTGCGCTGCTGGGCCAGCGGCGGGCACTGATGCGCATCGTTGTAGAGTATCTGGCAGTCCAGGCAGTAGAAACACTCGTCCATGACGATGCCGCCGTCGGGCGCGATCGCCTGGATGGGGCAACGCCGGGTGCAGAGCTGACAGGGGCTGCCGCACTCGGCATAGCGCTTGAGGAAGGTGAGCGGGCGCAGGCGAAGCTTGCCACCCAACACCATCGCCGCCCCCAGCGGGCAGAGAAAACGGCAGAAGAAGCGCTCGGTGAACAGGCCGATGGCAAGCAGTGTCACAGCGTAGACGACATAGGGCCAATCGCGGGCGAATTGCAGTGATATCGCGGTCTTGAAAGGCTCGACCTCGGCCGCCGTTCCGGCCGCCGACATGGAATAGAAGGAGAGGCCGACCAGAATCGCCAGCACCACGTATTTGATGGGCCACAGCAGACGGTGGCTGCGGTAGGACAGGCCCACCTCGGGAATGCCGAGCCGCCTGGCCGCCTTCGAAAGTAGTTCCTGCATCGCGCCGAACGGGCACAGCCAGCCGCAAAAGACCCCGCGCCCCCAAATGACGAAGCTGATCACCACAAACCCCATCAACACGGCAATCAGCGGGTCGGACAGGACCACTTCAGGACTGCCGCCACCGATAACCGTCTGCAGCCACGTCAGCAGGTTGATGATCGTGACCTGGGCGCCGACTTGCCAGCCGAGCCAAACCACGACAATGGCCAGGAAGGCAATACGCACAGCGCTGAACAGTTGCGGCCGGCGTGTCAGCCACTGCATGGAGAGCAGAATCACCGTCAAGGCGACAAGCAGAGCGGAAAGAATCGCGATATTGGCACTTTGAACGCGCCACGCCGCGAGCCAGGCGGGACCGCTGTCTTCGCTGGCCACGGCAACACCCGTCGGCTCGACCACGTAGTGCGACGCAAGTGCGTAATCCATCGCGTAGGTGACACGATCCTCGCCGTTGCGCGCCACCACATCGAGCTCCACCCGAAACGGCTCAAGCGGCTTGATGCCCTGCTCGGCCTTGATCCAGAACAGGCCGATCTGGGCAAATTTGGGGCCGGACTTGTCCGGCAGGAAATTGATGTAGCGATATTGTTCCCGGTCGAGGGGGAACACCTGCTCCCCCTGGACGACACGCACGCGATCCAGGACGCCATCCGCGCGCAGCTTTTCCGGATCGAACAGATAGGGCCCGGCCCCCATCAGCAACAGCGTCAGGTCGCGCTGATCGCGGCCGCTGACGAAAAGATTGTAGCGCGCCTGCCCGAGCAGGTTTCGCCCTATGGTCGGCGGATGCACCGGCGCCACCAGCAGCTCAATCAGTGTGCTGTCATCCAGATGTTCGCCACCAAATCTGTCGCCGGCTGGTGCCAGTGCAGGGTACCGCACGGCGCTCTCGGCGAGATCTGCCTCGTCTACGGTCAGGCGCCCTATCGAGCCATCGGCGATCAAGTCGGACATGGTCGCCGGCTCGAAAGCGATCAGGTCGATAGCCGGTTCGTCGTTGAGGCGCAGACCGCGCGCACGCGCCACCTTGCGCGCACTGTCAAGGATCGCCTCGTTGAAAAGTACCGCGCTGATGGTCGCCGAGCTGATGCCGTCGAGGGTGCCCTCCTCCTCGACGCGGGTCAGCGCGACGCGCCAGGGCCTGCGAATATCGACGCCGGCATATTGGGCCGCAAAAGGCCCGACCAGGTCGTGCAGCATGATCAGGTCGATGATCGGCTCGCGCTGCTCGACGATCTCGATACCGGTGAGTATGCCGTCCAGGCCAAGCCCGACGGCAATATTGAAAGGCTCCAGCGAGAAGCCGAGGGAGCGGGTCTTGTCGGCGGTAATGAATATGTAGCCGAGCCTGGTGCCGTCGCGCATGACGGTGGCGGACGGCATTTCCCCTTCCAGCGGCGTGACCTTGGTCGCATCCGGGAACAGCCGTTGAACGCGCTCCATGGTCAGCCACTCGGCGCCGAGATCAGGATTGTCCCAGGTTGCCAGCGGCGCGGCCGAGCGCGGATCTTCGCCAAAGGCCGACGCAACAAGGCCGGCTACGATGCCGGCCGCAAGAACAAGAGACGCAAGCGTTCGTTCGATTCCCATCACGCACCCTTCTCAGCGTGGCGGAAATCTACCCAATCGCTGCGAGTGGCGCCAGTCGTTGCTGAGAGCTATTGTGACCGGAGAACGCTGCCACCCAGGGGAACATCCATGAGAAGCGAACAGATCGTCGCCTATGGCGAACCACTTGCCAGCAATGCCGGAGACACGCCGACGCCCAAAGGACGAGAAGCGCTGATACGGGTGCGCAATTGCGGTGTCTGCCACAGCGACGTGCACCTCCACGATGGTTATTTCGGGCTCGGCGGCGACAATCAGCTCGATGTTTCGGGCGGCCGCAGCCTGCCGTTCACCCTCGGACATGAGGTGGAGGGCGAAGTCGTCGCCCTCGGGGACGCCGTCGATGGCGTGGCCATCGGCGACCGGGTCGTGGTCTATCCCTGGATTGGCTGCGACAATTGCGACATTTGCGCTGCCGGTGACGGCCATGTCTGTAACCAGCCGCGCGCCATCGGCGTCAGTATCGACGGCGGCTATTCCGACCATTGCCTGGTGCCGGACAGCAAATATCTGGTGCCCTATGGCGATCTCCCACCGGCGCTTGCGGCCACCTATGCCTGCTCGGGCATCACCGCATATGGTGCCCTGGAAAAGGCAGGCGTGCGGGACCTTCCCGGACCGCTGCTGATTGTCGGATTGGGCGGTGTCGGCATGATGGGCCTTGCTTTCGCCAAGGCATTGACAAAGCGACCCGTGCTGGTCGCCGATATCGATCCGGCAAAGCGCGAGGCCGCGCTTGCCGCCGGCGCGGACGAAGCCTTCGACAGTGCCGACAAGGCGGCGATCAAGGCACTGCGCGGCGCCACCGGCGGGGGTGCCGCGGCGGTCGTGGATTTCGTCGGCTCCGAGGCCTCGTTCGGATTCGCCGACAGGTGCCTCGGCAAAGGCGGACATCTTGTCGTTGTCGGCTTGTTCGGTGGACGCATGGGTATGCCCATTCCGATGTTTCCGCTGCGCAACATTTCGATTTCGGGCTCCTATGTCGGATCGCTCGCCCAGTTCAAGGACATGCTGGCGTTGGTGCAGGCGGGTGCGGTAGCGCCCATCCCGCTCACCGAAAAACCGCTGGATGATGCCAATGCGACCTTGGAGGCCCTGCGCGCCGGCCAAGTGCTCGGCCGCGTGGTCCTCACGCCATGAGCGCACGTGTCGCCCTGGTGACAGGTGGCGCGCGCGGCATCGGCGCGGCCATTGCGGAAGGCCTGTCGGAAGCCGGCCTCAGCGTCGCCATCAGCGATGTCGATGCGGAGGCGCTCGCTGCCTGCACACTCGATATGCCGAAGTTCGAACATGATGTCGCGAATGCCGGATCGTGCGAGCACGTCGCGGCGCAGGTCGAAGCTGAACTTGGCCCGGTCGATATCCTGATCAACAACGCGGCCATGGGGATGGGTGTGATCCGGGAGGAGCATTTCACGCATCGCGTCGGCATTGCCGATATCGCCCCCGAGCAATGGCGCGCGTTCTTCG
>CAZKTK010000119.1:0-8229 GCA_964555535.1 uncultured Rhodospirillaceae bacterium | reverse complement strand
AAATCGTAGAGCATATTCAGTCACATCGGCTCCGACCGAGTATGCGTTAAGGAGTTCCGCGCCTCAGAACTTAGTATTGAAATCGATCCGGAAGCGCTTGCCGTCCTGGGTGCTGGTGATGGCATCGACGATGTAGAGCCTGGCGACGAGGTTGGTCCTGCCGGAGATCGCGAAGGCCAGGCGGAACTCGTGACCGCGCAGATTGCTGGAATCGGTCTGGTTCGCCGAGCCCCAACGCACCCAATCGTCCTGTGCGTAGGAGGCGTTGACCGCCAGCGTTTCGATGCGGGCGAAGTAATAGCCGGCGAGCCAATCGCCCCATTCCTTAAGCTTGCCGACCTTGGCCGACAGTATGAAGCCATCGCGCTCGTTGCGGTTGGCCACGGTGAAGGCATTGGGATCGCTGGCCGAATAGCTCTCGAAATTGTGCATGTAGTCGGCGCCGAGGGCGATCGGCATGTCCATGGCCGAAAACTTGGCCTGCAGGCTGACCACGCCGATGCCGTAATCCCTGGCGCCGTTGTTGTTGCGCAGGTTGACGGCGCCGCCGCGCCCGTTCATGTCGAAATAGCCGGCCGAGGCGTTCAGTGTCACGCCTTCGCCGACCTCGCCAGAATATTTGAGCTGGCCGGCGATCATGTGGCCGAGCTGGTGAGACATCATGCCGTCGGGTAGCGCGAAGACACCGGCCGTGGCTGACAGTTTGCCGGCGCCGACATCGAAGCCGCCGCCGACCGCGCCGCCGAGTAGGGTCACGTCGTCATCCCAGAAATGCTCGTTCTGCTTCCAGAAGGGAAAGCCGTTGCGGCCGCCCCAGGCCCAGACCGGGTCGAGGCTGACCTTGGCGAAATATTTGTCGAGGACACCGCTGCGCTGACCATGGCTGTCGCCCGAGAAGTCGCGGATCGTGGCATGCGGCGACTGCTGCGAGCGCAGGTTGCCGCTGCGCGCGCGCGCACCGAACTCGAGCTCGTCGATGGGCTTGTACTTGAAGCCGAAACGGGCGCGGATGCGGGCCCGCGTGCGGTCGCTGCGCATGTTGCCATTGGCGCGCTGGGAATCCCAGTCCACTTCGAGACGCGCGCGGAAGTCGCCATAGACCTTGAGGGGGCCGCCTTCGACCAGCGCGACATCGGCGCTGGCCGGGCCGACGGCAGCCAGCGAGACAAATCCCGCTACGAGGCCTGCGGCCAGCAGTCCGCCGCGCATAGGCGTGTCTGCCTTTAGCTCTAAGGATTGCGTGTCTTCATGCTTTGACCGGATCATGAGACCAGTGCTCCTCTCTCGGAAACAACTGCCACAGCCACCTGACTCGCACGCCATTTTTTTGGCACTAAGCACACCCCGGGGAAACAGCGACATAACTTGGATCAGCTTCCCGCAGCTTCTGCGTGCGACTGTTGCAGTTGCGTTTGACCAAGGCCGCCTCCCATGAGGTGGCCTGCTACCTTCTCGGCCGTCACGGCTGCCTGCTCGAGGCAGGCCACTACCGAAACGCCCCTGACGTAATTTCCGTTCAAGAACAGGCCCGGATGCGCCGACTGCGCCATGCGAATGTCCGCAAGCCGCCTGCCATGACCCAGATCGAGCTGCGGGATGCCGCGAGGCCATTGGCGCACGCGCGCAAGCGTGGGCGGGCCGGAGGCGCCAATGAGGTCGCGCAACTCGCGCTCTACCAGGTCGATCAGGTCGCGTTGCGGCAAGACTGCGGCCTGCGGCGCCCCGCGGCCGCCGACATAGGCGGCGAGCGCCACCTGCCCGTCCGGCGCGCGCCCGGCAAACATGGTGGAGCAGAACAGCACGCCGGAAACCAGGCGCTGCTCGCCACTCGGCGTCAAATAGCCGAGGCCGTCGAGCGGGTGCGCGATGCGGCTGCGCGGATAGCCGAGAAAGACCACCGCCAGCGGCGGCGCGGCAATGCCCGACAAAGCCTCGCACGCTATTGGGTGCAGAGGCTCGACCAGGCCGGCGGCGACGTGGGGCTGGGTGGCGACGACCACGGCGCCGGCATCGATGGTGCCCTGGCCCACCGTTTCGATGCGCCAACGCCTTCCGGCCTGGCGCAGGCGGCGAACGGTAACGCCGGTATGCACGGCCGGCCCCAGCTGTGCCGCCAGCGCCGCCGGCAAGGCGCCGACGCCGTCCCGCCACGAAAACAACCGCCGCCCAGGCATAGTGCGCGCCGCCATGCGCGCCTTCGCGGCGGCGACCAGGATCGAGCCGTGCTTGGCTTCCATTTCCGCCAGGCGCGGAAATGCCGCCTGCAGAGAGAGAGAGCCGGCATCGCCGGCAAACAGACCGCCGACCAGGGGGTCGACAAGGCGCTCGGCGAATTCACGGCCGAAGCGGCGGCCGAAGAAGGCGGCAACGCTTTCTTCGGCTCCGGAATGCTTGCCCGGGACAAAGGGCTCGGCCAGCATGCGCGCCTTGCCGACTAGGGAAAGATAGTCGGAAGCGAATAAGCCGAGCGGGTGAACGCTGATGCCACGCAGGCTGCCGTCACGAACCAGGTAGCGGCGCCGGACAGCGTCACCGAGATCGCAGCGCATGGTCTCGAGGCCGAGCGTGCGCGAGGCCTGTATGGCGGCCGCGGAGCCGGCGTTGAGCGAGCTCGGGCCGTGCTCCATGAGGAAGCCGTCGACGCGCTCGGATACGGCATTGCCACCGGCGCGGACCTGGCGCTCGAGCACCACGGCGCGCAGGCCCTTCTTGCTCAGGGCCTGCGCCGTCGCGAGGCCTGAGATACCGCCGCCGACAATGGCGACATCGACGCTCATGGCGCACCCGGCCGCCGCCAGGGCGGCGCGTCGCCAAAGCGGCGCTTGGCCAGCTCGCTGAGATGCTCGGCGGTGACTTCGGCCTCGCCGAGCGAGCGCGCGTGGGCCTCGGCGCGCTGGCGCACGAAGCGGCGCACGAAGGACGGCACGTGCCCGAGCCGCGCCTGGGCTTCTTCGCTCCAGGGCAGGTTGTCGCCACGATCCGGCATGGGCTCGATGACCGCTTCGCCGCCGGGCCGATAATCGCAGAGGAAATCCTCGCCCATCAGCCTGCCGTCGCGGGCCAGCGGGCGCGCCCGGCAGCCGCCGCAGAGCTTGGCATACTCACAGGCACCGCAGCGTCCTTCGAGCTCGGGCTTGCGCAGTGCTTCGAACATCGGCGCCCCGGCCCACAGCGCTGCGAAGTCCTGTGTACGCAGCGAGCCGACGGTTTCATCCATGTAGGGGCAGGCGGTCAGATCGCCTTCGGGCGTGACGCGGCAATAGCGTGTGCCGGCCAGACAGCCGCCGGCCTCGTAGCCGTCGATCAAGGTGATCGGCAGCGGCGGCGTCATGGCCATGGCCAAGCGCTTGAAGTGCGGTGCGCAGCGGGCGCGCACCAGCATCTCGGTCTCGTCGCGTGCGGCTTCGGCGACGCGCCGCAACACATCCTCGTAGGTGGCGCTACTGATTTGGCTCATGCCCGCGCCGCGGCCGGTGCAGACGAGGAAGAAGACGTTGAGCACGGCCGCGCCTGCGGAACGCGCGAAGGCCACCATGTCCTCGAGCTCGCCGGCATTGTCGTCGGTGACCGAGAAATGCAGCTGGAACATGAAGCCGGCGCGCCGGCAGGCATCGATGCCGGCAAGCGTCTTCTCCCAGGCGCCGGGCGCGCCGCGGAAGGCGTCGTGCTTGGCCGGGTCGAGCGAGTCGAGGCTGATGCCGACGGCGCTGACCCCGGCCTCCTGCAAGGCCGCGACCCGCGCATCGTCGAGCAGGCAGCCGTTGGTTCCGACCACCACCATCAGCCCCAGACCACTGGCATGGCTCGCCAGCTCATGGATGTCGGGACGCAGCAGGGGCTCGCCGCCCGTGAGCACGATCATGGTTTCGTCGCTGAGGGCGGCGATGTCGTCCAGTACAGCGGTGACTTCAGGTGTGGCAAGCTCTTCCGGCCCGCCGTTCCGTCGCGTGCCGGCGTCGAGATAGCAGTGCTCACAACGCAGGTTGCAGCGCCGCGTCAGATTGAAGGCGACCAGGAATGGCGGTGCCGTGTCAGCCATCGCCGTTTATTCCCAAACGATGCCCGCCCTCGCCCATGGCGGTTTCCATGATGCGGCGCGATTCGGCCAGGCCCTCTTCGACGGCCTCCAGGGTAACCTCGGCGAGGCCGGCATCGCGGGCATTCACCTCGATGCGCCGCTTGGCGGAGCCGCGCACCATCTCGGGCACCCGCGCGAGGCGTGCCAGCGCCGCCGCCGTCCAGGTCATCGAAAGCACCCCATCGTCCTCGAGGAACGGCTGCACGTGTTCGGCCTCGACCGCCTTCGCATCGTCACGACGGGCTCGCTTCTCAGCCCGCAGGCGAACTGTCGCGGCGAGCGAGGAGTCGGCGACGCTATCGAGCAGTCGGCTGGCCTCGCCGGACCATTCCAGCGTCTCGTCGGCAGCCATGCCGCCTCCGCGCTCAGGGCAGAAGCGCTGCGTCGCCTCTTCAATCAGTCCCGACGTGATCATGGTGTGGCCGCTCTCCTGAGCGAAGCGAATGATCGCCATGCGCACCATCTGGCGTGGCCCCTCTGGCACGCGTTCCAGGCTGTGCTCGGCCTCGGGCGTCCAGGTGATGGTCTCGCGTGCCACCGCATCGGCCGGCGGCGTGTAGGTGGACTGTCCCAGCCAGACATGGCACGGCGCGGTGCGCAGTAGATTCTCGGCGTTGCCGCCGATATCGAGATCCGCATCGGCGTGGATACCGGTCCTGCCGATCAGCAGCAGGCTGGCGCCGACGGCTTCGAGATATTTTGAGACCGCCTGATAGGGCTTGCCGTCGAGCAGCTTGCAGGTGAGCTCGGCACCTTCGTCGGCGGCGATACCGGCGGCGATGTCGAGGTGCGACTGATAGATCTTGGCGATGCCGTCGTCGATGATCTCCTCGTGCAGCGCCTCCTGCTCCTTGAAGCGGAAGGTCTTGCCTGCCTCCTCGGAGAGCACGCCGGAGATCTTGTTGAAGGCGACATAGTGGAAGTAGGGGTCGTAGGCGGCGACGGCGTGGACAGGGGCGCCGAGCTCGCGGCCCATGCGCAAGGCCGTCTTCAGCGCCGCGAAAGCGCGCGGCGAGCCATCCAGCGCAACCACGAGCGGGCCGTCGCCGATCGCGCGGTCGGCCTCGCGGATGACCAGCGCGTCGATCTCGCAGCGTCGGACGACGCGCTCGCAGACCGTGCCGATCAGCGCGCCCGGCACCGCGCCAAGGCCCAGCGCACCCAGTGCCAGCAGGTCGAAGTCGCCGCTGTTGGCAGCTTCGACGATGCGGCGGTAGTTCTTGCCCTCGGGACTGAGGCGGCGATAGGGCACCTGGGCCGCGGCGCAGGCCTCGGCGGCGCTGTCGTGATAGCTGTCGCTGATCACGTCGAGGCCGCGCGTGATCAGGTCGTCGTGGACCACGCGCTGGCGTTCCATCTCCTCTTCCTGGCGGTAGCGCTCGGGCAGGCCGCCTTCCATCTGGCGGAAACGCCGGTCGTGCAGCTTGGCGGCATAGGCATGGATGCCGGTGACCTCGCCGCCGGCAAAACCGACGATTCGCAAGGCCTCGGCCAGCGCCCGGTCGGCGCGTTCCGACGCATCGAGCGCCACCAACACGCGCCCGCCGAGGGCGGGCTCTGCGGCGACGGTGATCTCGGTCTCTGCAGCTTGCGACATGGTCATGCCTCCTGTCGGCCTCTGATGGCGCCAATGGCGTAAACGGCGGCGCCTGCCGCTATCAACAAGAGAAAGAAGTTTGCCGGCTCGGTGCCGCTGCGCCACAACAGCAGGCTGTCGAGAATGCCGAGAAAGATCAGCACCACGCCGACCAGCCGTGTCTTGACGCCGCGGCGCGGCACGAAGATCTCAGGCATCGTGGCGCCTCCGCTTGTTGGCGCTGCGCTGCCACCAGGCTTCGCCGGCGGCGAACAGGGCAATGATGACGAGGGCAACGATGATCGGCCGCGAGCTTCCCGGCGGCTCGAGCAGCAGCCAGTACCAGATGGTCAGCGTGTGGCGCGAGCCGCGCTCGGCATTGCTGCCGTCCCAGGCGGCGAAGGCGATGGGGATGAAACGCCCTTCCTCGAAGCGGATGTCGGCCGCGCCATCGGCCGGCGTCAGCGGCCGCGTCATGACCACGCGCCAGGTGCCATCGGTGTAGATACCCGTGGCCTGCAGGCCGGCTGCCGCGGCGTCGCGCGGGATGATATCGGCAAAGCCGCGGGCGTTCATCAGCGCAGCACTTTCCGGCGCCTCGGTCGTGCCGCTGGCCCAGCGCCAGATGTTGACCGGATTGCTGGCGTCGCCCATGCCGAAATAGGGCTTCTCGACGCCGCTCGGGATCGACAGCGGGAACTGCACGGCGACACTGTCTTCGCCCATGTCGGGATCGGCGATGGCCTCGGCATCGATATCGCCGGGGATGGATTTGGTGCGGTCGTCCCATTCGAGCAGGATCGCCAGCGCCTCGTCGTCATACGCAACGCGGGCGCTGATGATGTCGTTTGACGGCGTAAACAGGCGCTCCTCGGCGATGATTTGGGGCACCAACAGGAAGGTCGTGGGCGGGATCGCCGCCCAGCGCGCATCGTCGACCGCGGTCGGTACGCCACCATCGATGCGGACCGCCTTGATGACCGTGTTCTCGGCCCGCGGCACGCGCTCGGTCTCGACCAGGGAGGCGACGTAATTCGCCACATGCCAGCGGTCCTCGATGCTCAGGCGCTTCTTGTTCACGGGATCGTCGAAGGACGGCATCTGGGTGCCCGGAATGCCGACGGTCATGCGCGTGAAGATGTCGCGTGGGTCGTTGCTGACGCGGAAGCTCCAGGGCTTGGTCATGTTGCGCGGCCAGGTACGCTCGCCGCCGTCATCCTTGAGCTTCTTGACCGCGTCGCCGCGACCGTCCTCGCCGTGGCATTCGGAGCAGCGCTCGGACTCGTGGAACAGCTCGCGGCCGCGGGCGATGCTTTCAGCCGAGGTGGCGATCTGGGTGCCGTAGTCGATCTGGTCGGTCGGCTCCTCCTCCTCGAGGCCGGCGAAGATTTTGATGTAGGCTACCAGGTCCCACATCTCGGCCTCGCTCAGCACGTCGCTCCAGCCCGGCATGGCGGTGCCGGGCATGCCGTCGGCTATCATGCGATAGAGATCGGCATCGTTGGGCACGTAGTCGTCGAAGCCGGTGGTCCTGAACTTGTAGGAGCCCTCGCTGAAGTCTCTCGGCGGCGGGTTGAGGCGCTCGGCGCCCGGGCCGGCGCCGTCGCCGTCCTCGCCATGGCAGCCGACGCAGCGCTCGAAATAGATCACTTCGCCATTGTCCGGATCGCCCTGCTGGGCGAGCGCCGGCGCTGCCGCAAGGGACAGGACCAGGGCCAAGATCCGGCCAGCCCTACTCATGGTCCCACGACCGCGGCACGTGGCCGGTGTAGTCGTAGAGGTAGAGGATGACCTGCCAGATCTCATCCTCGTCGAGGAAGTCCTGCCAGACTGGCATCGACGAGGCCCACGGCGTCGCCTCCTTGGGCAGGCCCGGCCCACCGGTGGCAATGCGCCAGAAGAGGAAGGATTCCTGTAGCTGGGCAATGGTGCCGATATCCTGAAAGTTGATCGGCACGGGATTGAGCCCGGCGGCATAGGGGCCATTGCCGTCGAGCTTGTCGCCGTGACAGAAATGGCAGTTGCGGATGTAGACCTCGGCGCCTTCGGCAACAGCCTCGGCAAAGGCGTTCGGATCCTCCTTTTCCAGCTTGCGGTAAGGGTTTTCTAGCGACAGCAGATCGTAGCGCTTGCCGAACAGCGTCACTGCGGCCGGCGGCGCGGGATGGATCGAGCGCAGCTCCAGCGGCGCCTCGAAGCCCGGCAACATGCGCGTGAAAGCGAACAGCCCGGCGGCGAGCGGCAGCAGCACGAAGACCACGTTGCGCGCCAGCTTGCGGCTCGGATCGTCGACCAGCGACTTGATCGGCGCGACCAGCTCGCCCGCGCTCTCGTCGCTGAAGGTGAAGACCATGAACACGCCGGCGAAGACAAAGAACATGTACATGCTCAGCAAGCTCGACGGGATCGGTTGGCCGAGCAGGACGTCGAAGACGACGATGAAGCCGAGATAGACGCCGAGCAGCACCAAGGCCGCTTGCAGGAGCCGGGGGATCTTCATTTGAGGTCCGCGAGATAGCTGACCAGCATCTCGAGCTCCTGGGCGTACATCTGCTCGCCGTAATCCGCCGGCATC
>CAZKTK010000118.1:2016-8276 GCA_964555535.1 uncultured Rhodospirillaceae bacterium | reverse complement strand
CCAGGATATCGATCGCCACCTGCGACCACGCCGCCGGGGCCTCGATCTCGTCATTCGAAAAGACGAGAGAGCCGTCGGGATTGCGAATCTCGCTTGCTGCGGCCCGGAACGCCATGCCTTCGTAAGGCGATTCGCCAGCGGTCGTGAAGTGTCGCGCAATGCGCATTTTTGGCCCCCTCTGTCGTGTGGCCGTCTTACTGCGGCCGTGAGTAGCGCGAGGAGCACCAGATTTCGTGCCCCCTCAAGCGCAGACCACCACCTATAGTCCGAAGCGCCAGGGGTGACAAGAACACCTACCGTATCTGGTAGGTGAGCGTGGCAAATAGGCCACAGATATGGGGGGTTCCTTGCGGCAATTGGCCTGTTGCGGCACTGGGCGCGGCTACAGCACGCACCCATAGTGAGCGCTGGAGACCAAACGGCGATACTTGCCCAGTACGGACCCCTCGGGCACGTCGGACAACGCCGGTATGCGCATTTGCGCCACCCGCGCCTCCAATTCTTCGGCCGGTATGTCTATGTCGAGCCGGCGGGTGATCGGGTTGATGACAATGGTGTCGCCGTCGCGCACCGCGCCGAGCGGCCCGCCCTTGGCGGCCTCCGGACAAATATGGCCGACCAGGATGCCGTGCGAGACGCCAGAGAACCGGCCGTCGGTGATGAGAGCGACCTCCTTGCCCAAGCCGCGCCCTTGGAGCTGGATGGTCAAATGCACCATCTCCGGCATTCCCGGCGCGCCGACCGGCCCGACATACCGAACCACGACCACATCGCCGGCAACGATGCCGCCGTCGCGTATCGCCGCCAAGGCTGCCGCCTCGCTGTCGAAGACTTTCGCGGTGCCACGGAATTCGCCGTCCTCGAGGGTCTTTCCGGACAGCTTCAGCACGCCGCTCTCCGGTGCCAGTGAGCCCGACAGAACGCTGATGTGGTTGCCGGGGTGACGGGACGCGCCACAGGGAACACCACGTCCTGCTCGGGCAGATCCTCGGGCAACGGGACATCGGCGAGGTTCTCGGCAAGCGTCTCGCCGGTCACTGTCATGACGTCGCCATGCAGCAGGCCGGCCTCGAGCAGTGCCTTCATCACCACCGGCACGCCGCCGACCTGGTGCAGCGAAACCATGGCATAGGTGCCGTGGGGTTGCAGGTTGGCAATGAGCGGCACGCGCTCGCCGATGCGCTGCATGTCCTCGATGGTCAGCGGCACGCCGGCCTCCCGGGCGATGGCGAGAACATGCAGGTACATGTTGGTGGAGCCGCCCATCGCGTACGCCGTCGTGATCGCGTTCTCGAAAGCTTCCCGCACCATGATGTCGCGCGGCCGCACGCCGGTCTCCATGAGACGGTAGAGGGCATCGACGCTGGCGCTTACCTGGGTCTTGAGTTCATCAGATTCAAACATCGGCTCCACGAGATCGCGCAAAAACTTGATCTTACGGCTGGTGTTAACGATAAGCTTGGTGACGGTGATGCCACGCTCTGGCGGGAGTTTCATCACCAACCAAATGGCTGCATCGACCAGCTGATCCATGATTGCTCCGTTGACGGTAATCACGCCAATGGCAATGTGGTACTCTGGTGAAAGGCTCATCTCAGGCGCTTCATCAGTCATGGCAAAGCCTCGTAAGAAACAGAAACCCGAAGAGATCGAAACCGACCCCGGCGCATGGGACCGGTTCGAACACGCGGTAGATGCAGCGGCCAAGAGCGGACCGAAGCATCGCATCAAGCCTAACCCGAGGCAGACCAAGAAGGATGATCGTCACTCGGTTAAACGCTCCGAGCAAAAGGCACCCCGCTAATCAGCCCCTCTTCGGTCGCAACCACAGCCACGTCAGAAGCGCTCCTATAGCGAAACTGCCGATCACCACATAGACCCGCAGAATGGACGTGAACTCGTAAATTGATGGGCACAGGGTGGTAGCCGACATGATGGCCAAAGCTGAGATGGACACGCGAGCCCCGGTCGTGCGCATAATCCGGCCGCGCGTAGCGGCGGGGCGGGCGGATGTCGCGCCAGAGGCCTGAGGGGTCGCGGCAGGCGCCGGCGGTGGCGGCGCGCGTAGCACCGTCGATCGTGACCAGCGACTGGTAGTCGCGGCAGGGCTGGCCGTCGTCGTCATGCCAGGTGCGCAGCGGTGTGACCGTGCCGCGATGGCCGCTTTGCGGCGCCTCCCAGATGCGGCCTTCGCCGGTGCGGCTGCTTTCCAGCGCCACCTGCACCGCTGCCGCCATCGCCGTCCGGTCGGCGGCACTTAGCGCGGTCTCGAAACGCGTCGGCGCGCAGGCCCACAGCGCACTGGCGAGCGCCGCGTCCGTGAGAGCGCGGAACACCACTCCTAGCCTTTGCGCTCGCTGAGCAGGCGACCGAGGATGCGGCGGACTTGCGCGGGGTCGGCCTCGAACATGCAGCCGACGCGGTGCTCCCCGGCGCGGACGACGTGGACGGGGAGCGCGCCGTAGCGCTCGATGTCGAGCTGCAGGGTGTCGTCGCCTTGCAAGTCGGTCTCGCAACGCACGCCGGCGCCGCCGAGGGTGAGGTCCTGCACGGTGCATTCAAGGCGCTTGGCGCCGCTCAGCAGGGCACCGCCGAGCAGCACCATGCGGCGCGGGTGGCTGCGGGCCTCGGCGCCGCTCCTGCCGCTGGCGAGGCTGTCGATGACCTGATCGACGCTTTCCGTATCCGCCTGGAAGGCGATGCCGATACCGGCGCTGCTGAGCCGTATCACGGTGGCCGCCAGGGGCGCGTTGCCGGCGATACTGAGGGTGATCCGCTGGTCCGGTGCCAGCGCCTGGTCGACGCGGATCAGCGCGCCGCCGGTGGAAATGTTGCGCACCTCGCCCTCGTACACCCTGCCACCGATCTCGATCAGCGCCGGGGCGAGCACCGCCAGCCGGCGGAAGCGTTGCCGGTCGTCGCTGGCGAAAGGCAGCAGCTTTGGCTTCAGCACGTCCATCGAAGCGGTCTCCGCGCAAGAGAGCACGATCATGCCGTCGGGTCGCACGTGCCATCATGTTAGCAGCCCGATGTGCGCGGCGCCGACAGATTCTGTGGCGGGAGCTGTCACAGCGGGGCTCAGAAGTGCGGCCCGCGCCATAAGACGATGGTGAGCAGTTGCATATCCGCCGCTCAGGTCAAGGGCGCGAAGCGCCGGCCTATGGCCGGTTGGAATCCCTTGACCTGAGCGGCGGATATGCGAGACGGCAACCATCGTCCCATGGCGCTTCCTGTGCGTTTTCCCTAACGGAAGAACCGCACCCAGCGCCAGAACTGCACCAGCGACATCAGCGAGGCGGCGAGGTAGGTGAGCGCGCAGGCGGTGAGGATGCGCCTGGCGGCGGGGATGTCGGCGGCATCGAGATAGCCGCCCTGCTCGAGGATCGGCAGAGCGCGGGCGAAGCTGGCGTCGAATTCCACCGGCAACGTGACCAAATTGACGAGCACGGCAACGCCCATGGAGGCAACACCGGCAGCAACGAAGGCCAGCATCACGCCCGGCGACTGGGCGAACATGCCCATCAGCGGCGAGGCATAGGCAACGCCGGCGCCCAAGCGCTGTACCCACACGGTGGTTTTGACGAGGCGGGTGCGCGCTTCCAGCGGGCCGTAGGCGTCGCGGTGCTGAATGGCATGGCCAACCTCGTGCGCCGCCACGGCCACCGCGGTCACCGAATGGCCATCATGGGCGGTAGGCGAAAGGCGAACGGCGCGGGCGGCCGGGTCGTAGTGATCGCCGTCGGGCACGGCCTCGACCGCTACGGTTTCCAGGCCGACGCGATCGAGCAGATGGCGCGCCAGCTCGCCGCCCGTACCGGGGATGTCGCGGCGATGGGAGGCGTGACGGGAAAGCGTCGCCTTGGCCCACAAGCCGGGGCCGAGCACGACGGCGAAGATCAGCAATAGGCCGAGAAGCGCAAGGATGGGCATAGGCGCGTACCGCACATAACAGGTGACAGTTACCTATTATTTTTTATGTTGTTCGTTTCCTATTATATAGTTACAGCGATAGAAATGTGGGCATAAGTCTGAACAACGCACGCCTCCATTCGTCATGCTGGGCATGAGATATTCAAGCACAAAATGCTCTAGTCGGGGATCAGCACCGCGGCGCCTTGCAGGCGGCCTTCGCGCAGGTCGGCGAGGGCGGCGTTGGCGTCTGCCAGCGGATAGCGTGTGACGCTGGTTTCGACCGGGACGGTCGGGGCCAAGCTGAGAAAGTCGACACCGTCCTGACGCGTCAGGTGGGCCCCCGCGACCAGCTCACGTTCCCGCCAGAGCAGCTCGTAAGGGAAGCTCGGGATGTCGCTCATGTGGATGTCGGCGCAGACCACGCGCCCGCCCGGGCGGACGGCCTTCAGCGCTGCCGGTACCAAGGCACCCACCGGCGCGAAGATGATGGCGGCGTCCAGCGGCCAGGGCGGCACTGCGTCGGACGGGCCGGCCCAGGCGGCACCGAGGTCGCGGGCGAAGGCTTGGGCTGCCTCGTCTCCTGCACGGGTGAAGGCGGCAACCTCGCGGCCCTGGGCCCGCGCGACCTGGATGACGATGTGCGCCGCGGCGCCAAAGCCGTAGAGGCCGAGGCGCGCGCCATCGCCCGCCTTGACCAGCGAGCGATAACCGATCAGTCCGGCACAAAGCAGCGGCGCCGCATCCGCATCGTCTCCGGTGCCAGGCATGGGAAAGCAATAGCGCGCATCCACGAGGGTGTGCGTGGCATAGCCGCCATCGATGGTGTAGCCGGTGAAACGCGCCGCCTCGCAGAGGTTCTCGCGGCCCGCTCGGCAATGCCCACAGGTGCCGCAGGTATAACCGAGCCAGGGAATGCCCACGCGCTCGCCTTCGGCGAAACCGGAAACGCCGTCGCCGAGTGCGGCCACATGCCCCACCACTTCGTGTCCGGGCACGATAGGCAGCTTGGGCTCGGTCAACTCGCCATCGACCACATGCAGGTCGGTGCGGCAGACCCCGCAGGCGCCGACGCGAACCAAGACCTGCCCCGGACCCGGCGCCGGCACCGGCCGCTCGCGCAGCACCAGCGGCTCGCCGGGCTTATCCAACACCATCGCCTGCATGGTCTCGCTCATGCCACAGAGTGTACCGCACCTCGCGAAGTCGTGTCCGGCGATCCTGTTGCCAAGGTCCTGCCGGACGGTCAGACTTTCCGCCAGTTCAGCGAAGGGAGGCGCCGATGACGCCCCGAAGCCTGATCCAGGAACACGAAGCGGCGGGCCGATATTTTTCGGCCGGCGGCCTGCAAAGCTTCGTCCGTGAAAGCGGCTCTGGTGAGACGGTGCTGTGTTTCCACGGCGTGCCGAGTTCGAGCTTCCTTTATCGCAAGCTTTTGCCTGAGCTCGCCGAGCGGGGCCTGCGCGGTGTCGCCTTCGATCTGCCCGGTCTCGGCCTTGCCGACCGGCCGGTGGATTTCGACTACAGCTTCAGCGGGCTCGGCCGCTGGTCGGTGGCGGCGGTCGATGCACTCGGCCTCGATCGCTACCATCTGGTGATTCACGACATCGGCGGCCCGGTCGGCCTCGAGCTGGCTGCCGCTCATCCCGATCGCATTGCCTCACTAACCATTCTCAATACCATCATCGTTGGCATAGATGGCTTTCGCAAACCCTGGGTCATGCGACCCTTCGGCTGGCCTCTGTTGGGCGAGGTGCATCTCGCGACCATGTCGCGCTTCGCCTTTACGCAGCTGATGTATCTTCTCGGCGTCAACGACAAGGCCCGTTGCACGCCGGCCGAGGCGGCTGCCTATGTCGATATGCTCAAGCGCGGCGACCGCGGCAGGGCCTTTCTCAAGATCATGCGCAGCTTCGAGACCACGGCGGAGAAAGAGGCACTCTACACCAGCACCATCAAGGCGCTGGACGTGCCCAAGCAGGTCATTTGGGGCGAGGACGACTCGGCCCTTCGCCTCGCCCGCTACGGCAGTCCGATCCAGGACGCCTGCGGCATCGAGACTTTGCACAGGCTGTCGTCCAAGCACTTCCTGCAAGAGGACCAGGCGCCGGCGATCGCGGGCCACATCGCCACGATGATCGGGGCGACGTAAGGTCAGTCGCCGATATCGGGCAGGAGGTGGGAGCGGGGATCGACCTTGCGGCGCAGGATATCCAGCTGCTCGGCACTGGGGTCCGGTGTACGCGGCACCTCGGAGAGATCACCGAGATCGAATCCGGTCTCCGCACGCAGCGCATTCTCGCCGATGCCGGGGTGGATCGAGCGCACCGTCATCTGTCCCGCTTCGCGGT
>CAZKTK010000118.1:0-2006 GCA_964555535.1 uncultured Rhodospirillaceae bacterium | reverse complement strand
TCGAAGACGCATTTGGGGGTGATCACCAGGGCCGGGCCGCCGCTTTCCAAGCCCAGCGCCTCGCGCCCCGCGGTGCCGCCGGGATAGCCGACGCCGGAGACGTAATCGACCTTCTCGACGAAGTTCCGCGCCGCGTGGTGCGGCATCATGATGTATTCGCGGCCGAACAGGGTCATGTGCTCCGGGTGCAGGATGGGCCCGACCAGGCGCACGTCGGGGCTGTTCGCATCGCCGACGCAGACGCCGTTGAGATTGCCCTGCCGGTCGACCTGGACACCGGAGCTGAAGCCGAAGCTCACGTCGCCGCGCTTGAGCACGTAGTGGCCGGGATAGTCCACAGACTGCGCCTCGCAAGGGAGATCGCGCAGGCGCTCGTCGAATTCGAGATCGGGCAGGCCATGGAGCTGGGAGAGGTCGGGATTGTGCGACCAGCCGGCCAGCAGAATGGTGAGATTGGGCGCGTGGGTCTCGCGCGCGAGCGCCATGGCGGCAAGCGGAATGCCGGTGATGTAGACCGCGGCCGCAAGCCCTGTGGCGAGCCCAGTGAAACCCACTTCGCCGTCGTGAAATTCCTCCGCCAACATGACGGCAAGACGTTCGGGAAGGGTGCAGGGCGCACTCATGCCATGGCCTCCTCGATGCGCAGCGCGGCAAGGCGCTTTTGGCCAATTTCTTCCAGATACGCCTCGTGGCTCACACCGTGGACGGTGTGGTCGAGATAGGCGGTGAAGCCATCCGGGGTCTTGGCGGCGGCGACATAGTCGTCGAACGCGGCTTCGTCGATGCGCGAATAACCGAGCACCGGGGAGGGATGCGCGCCCCAAGGAACCTCCGCCACGCATTCGACGCGATAGGAGGGGATCTGGTTGAGCTCCGCATGCCGGCGCACCTCGTCGTTGGAGACGATCTGCTCGGCGGTGACAATGACGCGGTCGCAGGAACGGGCCAGGGTGATGTCGAGGCTTTGTGGCAACAGCCGCCGCCGCGGCACAAGCACATTGCCGTAGGCATCGGCCTTGATGGCGTGGATGATCACGATATCCGGATCGGCAGGGGAGACAGCCCACAGGCGCTTGCCAGTGAGCGGACAGTCGAACGCCTTGATCGCCGGGTTGCGCGCCTGGATGTCGGTGCCGCCGAGGAAGGAGACGGGAAGAAAGGTCTGGGCCTGTTCGCTGGCGCGGAAACGGTCCCAGCTCATGAGCTCGGGATAGTCGATCATGGTCAGCGTGCCGGCTTCCACCTGGCGGCGGAAGTTGGGGGCGAGGCCGAACTTCTCCAATCCGACATAGGAGCTTTCCACCGTGCTCAGCGCGCCGGCGCCCGCCAGCATGTCGACTTCCGGGCCGTTGACCACCCCGACTACGGTGAGATCCTTCCGCTTCTGGCGGATCAGTTCGCGTACGAAGGCGAGCGGGTGCTGATAGACCGAAAATCCGCCAAGCGCGATGCGCGCGCCATCCGCCACGCGCGATGCCGCCTCCGCCAGGCTGACCTGCTTGCTTGTCCGTTCCGCCATCCGCCTCACCCTCCGTCAGAGAGAAGAGGTGTCACGGTATCGGCTTAACGGCCGCAGAACAATCGGCGTAGCTACCGCCCCTCAAGCATAGGCGATGCACGCCTCGCAGGGGGTGCCGGCGACGTTCTTGTTGAGGTTGGCCTGGCGCAGGGCTTGGAAGGTGGCGCTTTGCCACGCCTCCATGAAGGACATCTCCGTCAGATCCCCCATGTCGAAGCGGCCGTCATGGTCGAAGCAGCAGGCGGCGAGCTTGCCGTCATAGGTGATATGCCCTTCCGTGAACACGGCCCAGCACGGCAAGGGATCGCGCAGCGCGCCGACGCGCCCGATATTGCCCGCCACGGGCTTGGTATCGTGCGCGCCCCCCCGTCAGGCCCGCCTGATTGTAGAGCGGCAGCCAGTAGTGCTCGTCGAGATAGGGCGAAACCTCCACCACCGCCGCCTCCATGCGCTCCTGCTGCTCGCCGTCATAGAGGATCGACGAGGC
>CAZKTK010000117.1:0-8330 GCA_964555535.1 uncultured Rhodospirillaceae bacterium | reverse complement strand
GCGCGTCCTCGTCGCGGAAGCAGGGCGCGATCTGGAAATAGCGGTCGAAGCCGGCAACCATGAGCAGCTGCTTGAACTGCTGCGGTGCCTGGGGGAGCGCATAGAACTTGCCCGGATGCAGGCGGCTAGGCACCAGAAAGTCGCGCGCGCCCTCAGGGCTCGACGAGGTCAGGATCGGCGTCTGGTATTCGCTGAAGCCCGCTGCGATCATGCGCCGGCGGATGCTGGCGATGATATTGCCGCGCAGCGCGATGTTGCGCTGCATGGCCTCGCGCCGCAAATCGAGGAAGCGGTAGCGCAGGCGCGTATCCTCGCCGAACTCCTGCTCGCCGGCGACCTGCATGGGCAGCACGTCGGCGTGGGACTGCACCTCGAAGCTCTCGATGCGTACCTCAACCTCGCCGGTCGCAAGCTTGGGGTTCACCGTCTCGGCACTTCTTGCCAATACCGGGCCTGAAACGGTGATCACGCTTTCCGGGCGGATCGCCTCGGCGGCGGGAAAATGCTCACCGCTCTGG
This sequence comes from uncultured Rhodospirillaceae bacterium, assembly GCA_964555535.1. Lineage (GTDB taxonomy): Bacteria > Pseudomonadota > Alphaproteobacteria > UBA7887 > UBA7887 > UBA7887. Next base: position 7,812 of record CAZKTK010000117.1, on the reverse strand, counting down.
TCGACCACGCATTGGGTAATGCCGTAATGGTCGCGCAGATCGATGAACAGCAGGTTGCCGTGGTCGCGCTTGCTGTGCACCCAGCCGGAAACGCGGACTTGGGCATCGACATCGGCAAGGGTCAACTCACCACAGGTATGGGAACGATAGGCATGCATGGCTGGGCCGGAATCTGGGGAAAAACAGGGGCCGCCACGGGTGGGCGGCGGCCGGCGCGGATCATAGAGCACACGGCGGCGAAGGCAAATCGCTTTGACGATGGCCGGCGCGCTGCCAGCGGAATATGCGAAAGCCCCGGCCCCGCCCGTCGAGACGGATCACTGCTTCGCGCACGAAACGGGCGGCACCGTCGCGGGCTTCGGCGCAAATGGCGAAGGTACGCCCACGGCTGAGGCTGGTCACGTCATCGACCCCGGTCAGGCGTGGGGTGCGGGCGATGCCGGCGGCACGGTCGGTCAGCAAGCGCTCGATTTGAACATGGTTGCCGCCGGGCAGCGCCCACAGAACCTGCGGCGGCGCCAGGCGCGGGTCGATCCCCGGGCGGCCCGACCAGACCGTGATCGCCGGGCGCACTTTGGCGTAGAGCCCGCGCGTCATGCCAAGCACGTTCTGCAGATCCTCCGGCACCTGGAAGCGGGCGTTCTTCGGCGGCGGCAGCCCGGCGGCGCGGTAGTCCAGCACCTCGGCGCCGCCCGCACGCACCAGACCGTCCTCGTCCGCGTAGTCTCGAATCGCCGCCGCAAGCCCTTGTGCATCCTTCGGCGCCAAACCAGCCTGCATGAACAGGCCTTCGAGCAGCGCCTCCTGTGCGGTGTTGGGGTCGATCAGACCGCCCGCCGCCTGCACCGATACCGTGACCGTGCTGTCGCCCACTGTCATCGCCGACGGCCGCCCGTCTTGCGGAACGCCGCCGGCGACAAGCGGCAGAGCGTCCATCATCACCTCAGGCCCCATGCGGCGAACGATGGTGTCTTCAAGCTGCGGCCGGCGGGCGAGGAACGTCGCCAGCGGGCTTTCGTCTTCTTCCGGCCCCTCGGGCGCGCGGCGCAGGGCAGCGATGGTGGACAGGACCGCGGCATCGGCCAGCAGTTCGGCGCGGGCGGCGGCCTCGGCATTGCGGGCGAGCGCCATGTCCGTGCGCGCATCGACCGTGACGGCGGTGGCGAGGACCGCGAGCAGGGTCAAAACCCAAAGCACCGCGACGAGGGCAACCCCACGCGGCGCGCTCATCGTCAAGCGCTCCGATACTCCGTGTCGATATCCGGCGCGCCGTCGCAGGCGGCACGGTCGGTTTCCACCATGTGCACCAGGTGGGCGAGCACCGAGCGGCCGGCAGCCCCGTGCAGCCGGGAATCGATACCGGCATAAAGCCGCGAGACCATCTCCGGAATGCGCGTCACGCCGTCTTCCAGGCACGTGGCGATCTGGCGCTCGCGCTGCTGGCGGTGGACCACCAGCTTGCCGACAAAGGACGAGGCATTGTCGATCGGTGCGCCATGGGTCGGGTAGTAGCGCTGCTCCGGCCTGCCTGCGACCTTGCGCAAGGAGTCGATATAGGCGCGCATGTCGCCATCGGGCGGCGAGACCACCGTCGTCGACCAGCCCATGACATGATCGCCCGAGAACAGCGCCTCTTCTTCCTTTAGGGCGAAGCAGAGGTGGTTGGAGGTATGCCCCGGGGTGTGCACGGCTTCCAGCGTCCAGCCCTCGCCGGCGATGACCTGGCCGTCGGCGACCGCGTGGTCGGGCACGAAGTCCATGTCGCCGCCGGCCTCGACCACGATATCGCTGCCGGAGCCGTGCGGGCCGTAGCCCCAGGTCGCCGCGCCTGTGTGTTCCTTCAGCGCCGCTGCCGCCGGCGAGTGGTCGATATGGGTGTGGGTGATGACGATATGGCTCACCACCTCGTCAGCCAGCGCTGCCTTGAGAGCCTCGATGTGGCTGTCATCGGCGGGGCCGGGGTCGATCACCGCCACCTTGCCGCGGCCGACGATATAGGTGCCCGTGCCATGAAAGGTGAAGGCGCTGGGGTTGGGTGCGATGACGCGGCGCAGCAGCGGGCTGACCTCGGCGACGGCGCCATATTCGAAATCGAGCTCCTTGTTGAAACGCGGCGGCATGGCTCAGACCCCCAGCTTGGTCGCGAGATCGACGAAGTCGTCGGCCACCACGTCCCAATCGCCTTCCGCCTCGAAATCGAAGTCCTGGTCGGGCCCATATTCCGTCGGCCGGCTGACGAAAGCGGTGCGCATGCCGGTCTTGGCGGCGTGTTCGAGGTCGGCGTTGTGTGCCGCCACCATCATCGCCTGGCCGGGCTCGAGGCCGAGCATGGCAACGGTGGTCTTGTAGGATTCGGGCATCGGCTTGTAGGCCCGCGCGACCTCGGCGCCGAGCACCGCGTCCCAGGGCAGGCCCGCGCGCTTGGCCATGTTCACCAGCAGCGCCACATTGCCGTTCGAAAGCGTCGCCAGCGTATAGCGTGTGCGCAGGCGGGTGAGCCCGGCGACAGAATCCGGCCAGGGGTCGAGCCGGTGCCAGACCTTGTTGAGATGCACCTTCTCGGCCTCGCTCAGCCCCTCGATGGCGAACCGGTCGATGAGGCGGTCGAGGATGCCGCGATGCAATTCGTCAAGAATCACCCAGCCCTTGCCGCCGCTCCGCACCTCTTCCATGGCCGGCTGATAGCCCGCCCGCCAGGCGTCCGCAAATGCCTCCCAGTCGATATCGATGCCTTTCTCTGCGCCAAGCGCCCGTCCCTCGCGGATCAGGCTCGAGCGCCAGTCCACGACAGTGCCGAACACGTCGAAGCAGAGCGCTTCCACTCCATCTAAGCTCATTGTGTCTTCCTCGCATCCTGGATGGCCCGCCAGACCCTCTGCGGGGTATAGGGCATGTCTAGGTGGCGCACGCCAAGCGGCTTGAGCGCGTCCATGACCGCGTTGGCCAGTGCCGGCGGCGAACCCGCGGCGCCCGCCTCGCCACAGCCCTTGAAGCCCGCCGGATTGGATGGCGACGGCGTCTCCAGGGACTGGAAGTCGATGGCCGGGATCTGGTCGGCGCGCGGCAGGCAATAGTCGAGCAACGAGCCCGACAGCAGCTGCCCGCTTTCATCATAGACCACATGCTCGAAGCCCGCCTGACCCAACCCCTGCGCGATACCGCCATGCACCTGACCGGCCAGCATGAGCGGGTTCAGGGTGCGGCCGAAATCGTGTGCCACGGAATAGGCCACGATCCGTACAGCGCCCGTATCCGGATCGATCTCCACCTCGCAGCAATGGCAACCGTTAGGATAGGTATGGTTCTCGGGCGTGAAACGGCCGACGGCAACGAGCGACACGGCTTTCTCGGCGGCGGCCTCGGCGACGCCTTTCCAGTCGAGTGCCCGGTCGGTGCCGGCGATGACGAAACGGCCATCCGTGAATTCGATATCCTCGTTGGCCGCTTCCAGCGCTTCTGCCGCCAGTGGCATTGCCAGATCGATGAGGTCGCGGCTGGCATATGTCAGGCAGGCGCCGCCGAGCGGAATGGACCACGAGCCGCCGGTGCCCTGGCCCTCCTTGACCACGTCGGTATCACCTTGGATCACCTGTACGCGCATCGGATCGATGCCGAGCATGTCGCCGGCAAGCTGGGCGAAGGCCGTCTCGTGCCCTTGGCCGTTGGATTGGCTGCCTGTGAGCACGGTGGCGCTACCATCGGCCTCGACGCGCAGCTCGGCGCTTTCCGAGACGCCATGGCCGCAGCGCTCCACATAGTTGGCAATGCCGAAGCCGCGCAAACGCCCCTCGGCCGCCGATACCACGCGCCGCGCCTCGTAGCCGTCCCAATCCGCTCGCGCGAGGCCGGCATCGAGGGTCTCCTCGTAGCGCCCGGCATCGTAGTTGAGGCCGAGCGGCGTCGGGAACGGCAGTTCGTCCGGGCGCAAGGTATTGCGGCGCCTGAGCGCGATGGGGTCGACGCCGAGGTCGAAGGCGGCGACATCCACCAGGCGCTCGACGAGATGCAGGATCTCTGGCCGGCCGGCGCCGCGATAGACCTCGGTCGGCACCGTGTTGGTGAAGGCGCCGCGCACCCGCGCATGGATGGCGGGCGTGCGATAGACGCCGCTGAGCGCCGGTGTGTTGACCACCGGCGGCATGGTGCCGCGCCCGGAGGCATGGGCGCCGAGATCGGCCATCACGTCGATGCGAAGCCCAAGAAAGTCGAGACCTTCGCCAAGCGCCAACTCCGCCCGGGTGACGCGGCCGCGGCCCTGGAAGTCGGTGAAAAAGGCATCCTCCCGCTCGCCGATCCAGGAGACCGGGCGGCCGAGTTCCCGCGCCGCCCACAGGATCAGCGGATATTCCGGATAGAGCGAGTTCTTGATGCCGAAGCCGCCGCCGACGTCGTTGATGAGCACGCGGAAGCGGTCTTCGGGCAGGCCGAACATTTGCGCCAGTTCCCTGCGCAAGGCATGCAGCATTTGCGACGGCAGGGTGATCTCGAAGCGCCCTGTCTCGGCATCGTAGCGGGCGAAAGCGCCGCGCGTCTCCATGGCGCCGATGACGACGCGATTGTTGACCGCCTCCAGGCTCACCCGGTGGCGTGCCTCGGCGAATGCGGCCTCGACCGCGGCGGCATCGCCGCTCTCCCAATCGAAGGCCAGATTGCCGGGACTATCCGGCCACAATTGCGGCGCCCCCGGCGCCAGCGCATCAGCCGGCGCGATGACGGCGGGCAGGGCCTCGATATCGACCGATACGGCCTCGGCCGCGTCGCGCGCCGCCGCAGCGGTCTCGGCCACGACCATGGCCAGAGTGTCGCCGACGAAACGGACCGCATCGCGCGCCAGCACAGGCGCCTCGGGCAGACGCGCCTCGGGGTTGGGGCGGTAGGCGATCGGCATCGGCCCCAGAGCACCGGCCACATCGGCCGCCGTGACCACGGCCAGCACGCCGGGCATGGCGCGCGCCGCCGCCAGATCGATCGAACGGATTTTGCCGTGGCCATGCACCGAGCGCACGAACCAGGCATGGGCAAGGTCCGGCGCGCCGCAGTCGGCGACGAAGCGGCCCCGGCCGCTCAAAAGCCGTGGGTCCTCCTTGCGCCTGAGCGGTTGGCCGATGCCGAACTTCACCATGGCGCGAGATGCCTCATGGGTTGCCGCGCGCCTCGATCGGCCAGATGTCGACGAGGGTGTCGCCGCGCACGCAGTGATAGGCGTCGTAGAGGTTCACCGTGGGATCGCAATGGGGTACCAGGCAGGCAAGCTGGGCACCCACCTCCAGCCGCTCGTTGGCCTCGCCATAGACCACGGCGCCGTGCTCGTCGCCGAAGAACTTGTAGGTCGAGCCCACGGGCGTGCGCACGGCGAACTCGGGCTCCGGCCCGTCGGTGGCGAAGCTCTTGAGCCCGGCGTCGATGATGGCGTGACTGTCATGCACGTCGTTGACCACGCTCGCCTGCACGAACAGCGACGGCGTGAACGGACGCGCGGCCTCCTCACGCAACACCACGGCATTGTATTGCACGTCGGTGAAGACGTAGGAGCCCGCCTGCAATTCGTTGAACAGGCCGTGGCGGTGGTCCATGTCGTGACTGCCCGTGCCGCCGCCGGTGACCAGAGGGACCTCGAGGCCGGCTGCCTTGAGGGCATCCACCGTCTCGCCGAGGCGCTTGTTCTCGGCCGCGACACCGGCGGCGCGCTCGGCATAGTCCTCGACATGTTGCAGATGACCGTAATAGGCCTGCACGCCGGCGAAGGCGAGGCCCGGCGCGGCATCGATGGCCTGCGCCAGGGCCACCACGTCTGCTGCCGTGGCGGCGCCGGTGCGGTGGGTGCCGACGTCGAAATCCGTCACCACGGCAAGCGGCCGGTCGATGCCCGCCGCTTCCGTCGCCTCGGCCAGCGACGCCACATGCGCCAGCGTATCGGTTGCGACTTTCAATTGATCGGTCTTGCCGTGCAGTGCCATCAGCCGCGCGACCTTGGCCGGCCCGGTCGGCGGTGAGGTGATCAGTGCCGGCACGCCTGCGGCGACCATGACTTCGGCCTCGCGAATGGTGGCGCAACATACCCCCACCGCGCCGGCCACGAGCTGCGCCTTGGCGATCAACGTGCATTTGTGGCTCTTGGAATGCGGACGCAGGGCCTGGCCGGTGGCGCGGCAATGGGCCGCCATCAACTCCAGATTGGATTCCATGATATCGAGGTCGAGCACCAGGGAGGGCGTGCTAAGTTGCCAGCGGCTGCCGGGAACGCCGACCAAATGGGCGTTGGGGGACTCCATCGGTCTCACTCTTGCAGATTGGGAATACGGAGCTTATGTGGTTAGCAGCCCCGACGCCGCGGGGCAAGCAGCGCCGTGGCCGAATCGGCCACAGTCGTCGTTGATTGCCCGGTGGATAAACTGTGTAAAACTCGCAATTCCTGTGGATAACCACGAAATGTTGTGGATCGCGGCTCGGAATTCGACTAAATCTATGCTGCGGTGCAATTATAACAAAGGGATCGAGCATCATGGCTTGGACAGACGAAGCGGTGGAAACTCTCCGCACCATGTGGGCTGCGGGCGCTAGCGCACGCGAGATCGGCGAGCGCGTGGGGACCACCCGCAATGCCGTTATCGGCAAGGCCAATCGCCTCGGCCTATCCCACCGTGCCAAGGCCGCCAAGCCCAAGCCGGAAGCCAAGCCGCATCCCATGAGCCCGCTCGATTTAAACGAGAGAATGTGTCGCTGGCCAATCGGCCATCCGGGCGACAACGACTTCCGTTTCTGCGGTGCCCAGCGTATCCCCGGCCGGCCCTATTGCGCCGACCATTGCGCGGTCGCCTATCGCGGCAAGGTCGTCGAGGCGGCCTAGCGAACCAATAGAACCGAGCAGCGGGCGCCGCCGAGCACGCTTTCCAACTCGCGGCGCAAACGCGCCTCGTCTTGCGCATCGGATCGTCCCGCGGTCCACACCACGATGGCGCCGGGCTGGCGCCGGGCTGCCGCTTGCAGGCCGCGCCGTCCGCCGGCCAGGCGATGGTAGCGCACTGGCAGGTCGAGACCGCCGAGCTGATCCTCCGCCGCCTGTCGTGCCGCAGCTGCCGCCTTGTCGGCGCCGGGCAACAGCACCGTCAGGCCACGTCCGGCCGCCATCGCCATGAGCACAGCGGCGGTCAGAGTGCGCCGCCCGGCCTTGCCGCTGCGCCAGGCCACCAGTACCTCGCGCGTGCCGTCGTGATCGGAATGCAGGCACAGCACCGAAGCGGGCGTGCGCGCCAGCGCCGGCCCCAAGGCACGCCCGAGCGCGGTATCGTCGAGGATCAGCAGGTCGTCGGCATCGGTGGCGGCCAAGATCTCCCTTGCCGCGACGCCGCGCACCACCTGGAACGACCAGGGAATGGCCTTTCCTTCGGCGAGGCGGGCGAAGGCCGCACGGGTCTCCTCCGCCGCCCGACGAAGCGCGCGCTCCAGGGTGACGTGATCCACGGCGCGCGACAGCGGCCCGGCGCCGGCGACCTGGGTGAAGGGCAGGGCGCCCATATGCAACAGATTGACGTCCTCGACGAATAGCCCGACAAGCTCAGCCCTTTCCCGCGCCGCCAGCGCCGCCGCCGCGCCGAGCACGCGCCGGCTGGTCTGGGAGGCATCGAGCGCCACGACGATGCGGCGGAAGCCTGCGCCCTCAGCCATCGTCCTTGGCCTTGCCGTTGTTGTTGTTGCCGTTACCCTTGCCTGCCTTGCGCCGCTTCTCGGCGAACTCGGCGAGCCGTTCGACGACACGGCGGTTGATGCTGCCTTCGGGATAGAGTCCCTTGCGGTTGGCCTTGCCCGCCACGA
>CAZKTK010000116.1:0-8353 GCA_964555535.1 uncultured Rhodospirillaceae bacterium | reverse complement strand
AGCTTGCCAAGCTGCTCGAAGAGACCGGCTTGAGCGAGATCGAAATCGGCGAGGGTGCACAGCATGTGCGTATTGCCAGGGATGCCGTGGGCGCATCGCCCGCCGCGGTGCCGGCTCCGGTGCCCACCCTGGTTCCCGCGCCTGAGGTCGCGGCGGCACCGGCAGACGAGAGCAGCGGCGAGATCGACGCTTCGCACCCCGGCGCCGTTGCCTCGCCCATGGTCGGCACGCTCTATGTGGCGCCGGATCCCGGCTCGCCGCCTTTCATCGTCCCCGGCGACCAAGTCGCGGAGGGCGATACCCTGTTCATTATTGAGGCCATGAAGACCATGAACCCGGTCCGGGCGCCGCGCGCCGGCACGGTCAAACGCGTGCTCGCCAGCAACGAGACCCCGGTCGAGTTCGGCGAGGTGCTGGCGATTATCGAGTAGCGGCGGGGCCGGAGCGAACATGTTCGACAAGGTTCTCATCGCCAATCGCGGCGAAATCGCGATGCGTATCCACCGCGCCTGCCGCGAGATGGGCATCCGCACCGTGGCCGTGCATTCGACCGCCGACGCCGACGCCATGCATGTGCGCCTCGCCGACGAATCGGTCTGCATCGGCCCACCGCCGGCCAAGGCGAGTTATCTCAACATCCCTTCCATCATGGCCGCTGCCGAGGTGACGGGCGCCGACGCCATCCATCCGGGCTACGGCTTCTTGTCGGAAAACGCGCATTTCGCCGAGATCGTCGGCGAGCACGGCGTTACCTTCATCGGCCCCAATGCGGATCATATCCGCCTGATGGGGGACAAGGTGGCGGCGCGCACGTCGTTGTCGCGCCTTGGCGTGCCCATGGTGCCGGGCTCGGATGGCCCCGTTACCGACACCGATGCGGCGCTGGCGCTGGCCGAGGAGATCGGCTACCCCGTGCTGGTCAAGGCCTCGGCAGGCGGCGGCGGCCGCGGCATGAAGGTGGCGGATACCCCCGACGACCTGCCGACGGCGCTCGATTTGGCTGCCCGCGAGGCGCATGAGGCCTTCGGCAACGGCGAGGTCTTCATCGAGAAGTACCTTCTCGGTCCGCGCCACATCGAGATCCAGATCATGGCCGACAGCCACGGCTCGGTGCTGCATTTCGGCGAGCGCGACTGCTCCTTGCAGCGGCGCCACCAGAAATTGGTGGAGGAAGCCCCCTCACCGGCCCTTAATGCGGAGATGCGAGCCGATATCGGCCAGCGCGCCGTCGACGCGGTCAAGGCGATCGGCTATCTCGGGGCCGGCACCCTGGAGTTTCTCTACCAGGACGATGCCTTCTACTTCATCGAAATGAACACCCGCCTGCAGGTCGAGCACCCGGTGACGGAAATGATCACCGGGATTGATGTGGTGCGCGAACAGATCCGGGTTGCCGCCGGTGCCCCGCTAAGCGTTACCCAGGACGAGGTCGGCTTTCACGGTCACGCCATCGAGTGCCGCATCACCGCCGAGGATCCGGAAACCTTGGTGCCGAGCCCCGGCCGGGTCAGCGACTACCACCCCCCGGGCGGCCTCGGCGTGCGCGTGGATTCGGCGCTCTATGCGGGCTATCGCGTCCCGCCCCACTACGACAGCATGGTGGCCAAGCTGATTGTCCACGGCGCAAATCGCAACGAATGCCTGATGCGTCTCAGACGCAGCCTCGAAGAGTTTGTCATCGATGGCATTACGACCACGCTGCCGCTCCACCGACGCATCATGATGGAGCAGGATTTCGCCAACGGCGCATATGACATACACTGGCTCGAGAAATTGGTCGGAGGGGGCAACAGCCACTCCTAAGTCGGGAGGTTGCGTCATAGACACCCAGCGTCCACCACCGATAACCGCAGAGACGCTGCTCAGGGCCTATCAATGGGGCCTGTTTCCCATGGGCGAAAGCCGTGACGACCCTGCCATATACTGGGTCGATCCGGACAAGCGCGGGGTGTTGCCGCTCGACGAGTTTCATGTGCCGCGCTCCCTGAGGAAAGTGATCCGGCGCGCGCCATACCTGGTTACCGCTGACACTGCCTTCGCCGACATCATCACTGCCTGTGCCGAGCCAGGGCCCGGACGCCAAACCACCTGGATCAACAGCACCATCGAAGGGCTGTATCGCGACCTCTTCGCCTCGGGCCATGCGCACTCGGTGGAATGCTGGCAGGACGGCCGGCTTGTTGGCGGGCTTTACGGCGTTGCCATCGGCGGTGCCTTCTTCGGCGAGAGCATGTTCAGCATCGAACGCGACGCCAGCAAGGTGGCGCTGGTCCACCTTGTCGAGCGCCTGCGCGCCGGTGGCTATGCCTTGCTCGACACACAATTCGTGACCGAGCACTTGCAGCGTTTCGGCGCCCGCGAGATTCCACGCGCCAAATACCTTCGCTTGCTCGCCCGCGCCCTGAAACTGCCTGCCGATTTCCGCGCCTTCGAGAGCGCCTGATCCGGCTTACTCCTGTTCGGCCTCCGGTTCGACAGGTTGCTCAGCTTCCTCATCGGCTTTCGCCGGCGGCGTGACGCAATCGAGCACGATGACGTCGTAAACCGGGTGTTCCAGCCCAGAAAGGCCGGGGCTCGAGGCGAACATCCAGCCTCGGAACAGCGGCCGCGGCGGGACCGCGGCATCGCGGCTTTCGCTGATCTCCATAAGCGCGGCACTGTCCGGGGGCAGCTCCGGCGGTCGGCGGAAACAGGATTCGACCATGATGCCGAGCGTGCCAAAGGCTATCGGCTCGCCGATCACCGTCTCCACGACGGAAATGCGCCCGGTCACCTTGTCGAGCGCCTCGAGCCGGGCACCACCAAGCGCCACCCAGCTATTCGCGAAGGGATCGTCTTCAGCCGCAGCAGCGCTCGTGCAGACGACCAGCGCCAGCGCGAGAGCCTTACTCTTTGAACAGTTCCTCAAGGGTGCGCACCATGGTCAACAGCACGGCGCGCATTTGCGCCTCGTCGCAGCCCATCAGGACCGCATCCTCAAGCGCTTCGCGGCACATCTCGCGAATTTCCTCGATGTTCTCGTTGAGGACCTTGATCTTCTCCGTGCAGGCCACAGGCGCGCCCGCCTCGTCGTGCCAAACCGGCGGAAGACCGTCTCGCGGCGGCATCAGGAGCCGTCCTTCGGGCTCATCACGACCTGGCGGACGATGCTGGCAAGGTCGAGGGCCGCTTCGGTGAACAGAATCATGCCGCCATTCTCAAGCATCTCGATATCGCCACCGGGCTCGAGCGCGATATAGGCGCCGCCCAAAAGACCCTCCATGCCGATCGAGGCCGAGGTATCCGAGGGCAGTTCCACCTTGTCGTCGATGCTGAGCACGACGCGCGCCATGAAAGTCTCCGGATCGAGTTCCTGTCGCAGCACGGAACCGACCTTGATGCCGCTGATGCGCACGTCCGCGCCGGGCGCCAGGGTGCCGACGCCCGTGAACTCCGCCACCACTTCATAGCCCGAGACCGTGCCCCCTTCGGTTCGCGTATAGGCAAAGGCAAAAACCCCGATCGCCACCACCAACACGATGGCACCGATGATGGTCTCGACGATATTGCGCTTCATGGCACCTCCAGCGCCGAATCAGACGCCGTCACTATCGGCCAAGGCGATAGCGAATTCAACCCGACCCGCGCGCCAGCACCTGCGACACGTCGATGCGATAGGCGGTGATCGCCGGCAGCGCGGCGGCGACCAGTCCCAGCAGCAGCGCCAACAGCACCAGCCATGTCTCGCCGGCCACCCATTCAAGCCCGCTCAGATGCAGCTGGTGTTCTCGCCACAGCCAATCGCCGGCAGCGGCGGCCGCGCCGTGGCCGAGCAGCAAGCCGAGCAGCGTACCGGCAAGCGCCAGCAAAAAGCCCTCAAGCAGGATCTGGCGCAGCACCACGCCGCGGGTCGCGCCCAGCGATCGCATGACAGCGATATCGTAGCGGCGCTGGGCCAGCGCGCCGCTGAGGGCGGCGAAAATGCCGAGCCCGGCGCTGACGACCAGCACAAGCGCGAAGGCGCGGAAGCCATCCACGCCGACGCCGATCAACTTCATCATGCGCGCCATCTCATAGGCCGGCAGCGCCGCCTGCATGGGCGTGCTCATATTGATCAGACGCGGCAGCTGCGCAGCGGCGATGGGACTGCGGAAACGCACCAGGAGCGCCGTCACCTGAGCTTCCGGATCGGCCTCGGCAAGCACATTGTCGTAGATGTGCTCTTCTTCATGCTCAGCTTCGTGCTCTTCTTCATGCTCGGCTTCGTGTTCGTCTTCGTCTTCGTGCACGGCATGCACTTCCCAGACGCTTTCGACCGAGGTCAGTATCAGGCGGTCCAGCACGGTGCCGGTCGGCGCCATGACACCGACGACGCGATAGGGCGTCTCTTCGTGCCCGGCACCGCCGCCGGCGCTGAGGCCATGGGCGCCGCTGAACTGATCGCCGACGCCCATGCCCACGTCTGCCGCCACGCGAGCACCGATGGTGGCTTCCAGGGGTGCCTGCCACCAGGCGCCCGATGCCAGCTCGGCTTCGAAGTGCGCAGGGTAGGCAGCTTCGGTCCCGACGATGCGATAGCCGCGGAAGCTGTCGCCGAGCGCCATCGGTATGACCGCCTCGACCATGCTATGTTGGGTCAAGGTTCTGGCATCGGCGATACGCACGTTGCCGGTGGGAATATCGACGTGAAAGACGCTCGACAGGATGAGCTGCAGCGGGCTGCCCTTGGCGCCGACCACCATGTCGATGCCCTTGGCGTCGCGCACCAGGTGATCCTCGAGCTGTTCCGAGAACAGCAGCAGCAGCGCGATGGTGCCGACGCCGAGCGCCAGCATCGCCAGGTTCAGAGCCGTGTTGAAGGGGCGCTTGCGCAAATAGGCCAGGGCGAGGGAAAGCGCGCTCATGAGGCACCGCCCAGCGCCAGGCGCTTGTCGAAGGCGGCTTCGATGCGGCTGTCGTGGCTGGCAACGACCAGGATGGCGGCCTCGGCAGAGGCCTGCTCGCGCAATAGCGCCAGTGCGCGTGCGGCATTGTCGTCGTCGAGATTGGCCGTGGGCTCGTCCGCCAGCAGCAGCGACGGCCGATTGATCACCGCCCGCGCCAGCGCCACTCGCTGGCCCTGGCCGTGGCTCAAGGCATGGGGATAGGCAGCGGCCTTGTCAGCCAGGCCGAGGCGGTTCAGCAGATCGTGCTGGCGGCCATCCGCCGCAGGCAGGCCGGCAAGGCTGCACGCCAGGCTCAGGTTTTGACTAACGGTTAGTGCATCAACCAAATGCAGCTGCTGGAAGACGATGCCGATATGGCGGCCGCGGAACCGGTCCATGGCCGCGGGCCCCAGCGTGCCATAGGCCTGCCCGTCGAGGCTGACCGTGCCCTCGGACGGCGTCAGCAGGCCGGCGAGGATATGCAACAACGTGGTCTTGCCGCAACCGGAGGGGCCGTGCACCAGCCAGTGCTCGCCGGGCGCAGCTTCCCATTGCGGCAAGGCGAGCGCCAAGTCCGCACCGTAAACATGGCGGAGCTCATCGACGGCCAGCATAGCGGCTTTGCCCTATTCGGGCTTCCACGCCTCGTAGTCGCCGGTGGCACGGTCGCGCTTGCCGCCGGCAAGCAGGGCGCCGGGCGGGTTGTAGGCGGCTGCCGTGCCCGTCGCATTGGCCTCGTGCGGGCGCTGCCAGGGCTTTTCCGCCGGCGGCTTCTCGACCGGGCTCTGGGCCAGGGTATGGGTCAGCCAGCCCTGCCACTCCGGCGGCACGGCCGATGCCTCGGGCTCGCCCGCATAGCTCACCCAGCGGCGCTCGCGCTGGCCGGCGCGTGGCTTGCGCTCGCGGTAATAGACATTGCCGGCCGCGTCCTCGCCGACACGCTCGCCGCGCAGACGCGTAAAGAGCCTGGTTCCAAAAGTCGCGCTCATCGACGGCGTACCTTCCTGAGTGCCTTGCGGTGAAAGGGAATATGGCACCGTGCTTGGGTCCCGTCCAGCGTCGCGGGCGAGGGGCAGCGCAATCGTCAGGCCGCGCGGATCAGCCGACCGCGGTCGTTATGAGACTTATCGTTTCCGAGCGGCCTCGGCCGGATCTGAGGCTTCGCCGCACAGCTCCTCAAACATGGCTTCGACCTCCTCCGGAGAGGCGAAATCGCCCGCTTCGATCTCGCGCAGAGCGGACTTGATTTCCTCAATCTGCCAGGCCTGGACATCCAGAAAGGCTTCGATCGCCCGCATGATGACTGAGGAACGGCTCTCGCCCGTGGCCTTGGTGATGCTGTCGAGCTGCTCAACGAGGGACTCGCTGATTTGCAGATTGAGCGTTTGCGTTTTCATGACGCCCGCACATACTCCGATAGAGGACGCTGGTAGGCTACCACATCGCGTGACGCTCTGGATAAAGAGGACTCTTTTATGCGCCGACTGACGTGTCTTGCCTGCTTTGCTGCCATCATATCCGCCGCGCCTGCCTACGCCGAGCCGGCCCATTGGAATTCGGTCGATACGGCGGCGGCGGCCATCGAGTCCCGGGTCATCGCCTGGCGGCGCGACATTCATGCCCATCCGGAGCTGGGCAACCGCGAGTTCCGCACGGCGGCGCTGGTGGCGGAGCATCTGCGCAGCTTAGGCCTCGACGAGGTGCGCACGGATATTGCCCATACCGGTGTGGTCGGCGTGCTGAGGGGCGCACTGCCGGGGCCGGTGGTGGCCTTGCGCGCGGACATGGACGCGCTGCCCGTGACAGAGGAGACCGGGCTCGACTTCGCCTCGACCACGCGCACCACCTATAACGGCCAGGAGGTCGGCGTCATGCATGCCTGCGGCCACGACAATCATGTCGCCATGCTGATGGGCGCGGCGGAGATCCTGGCCGGCATGCGCGAGAGCCTGCCCGGCACGGTGACCTTCGTCTTCCAGCCGGCCGAGGAAGGCCCGCCCGAAGGCGAAGAGGGCGGCGCCTCGCTGATGGTCGCCGAGGGCGCCCTCGACGGGCCGCGGCCCGACGCCATCTTCGGCCTGCATATCAGCGCCCGCGACCCCGGCGTGCTGTTCTTCGCCGAAGGCCCGATGCTGGCCAGCGCCGACGTGCTCAAGATCTCGGTGATCGGCCGCCAGACCCACGGCGCCGCGCCCCATCGCGGCATCGACCCCATCGTCGTCGCCTCGCAGATCATCTTAGGCTTGCAGACCATCCACTCGCGCCAGATCGACACCCGCGAGACCGCCGTGATCTCGATCGGCAGCATCCACGGCGGCGTGCGCCACAACATCATCCCCGACCGCGTCGAGCTGGTCGGCACCGTGCGCACCCACAAGCCCGAGGTGCGCCAGGACATCCGCGAGCGCATCGTGCGCACCGCCGAAGCCATTGCCGAGAGCGCCGGGGCGACAGCAGAGGTGTCATGGGGCGACGGCGTGCCCGTGGCCTATAACGAGCCCGAGTTGGTGCGCGCCATGCTGCCGACGCTGCAACGCGTCGCCGGCGCGCCCAAGGTGCGGCGCACCCCGGCCGTGATGGGCTACGAGGACTTTTCCTTCTACCAGCAACAGGTGCCCGGCATGTTCGTCTTCATGGGCGCCCGCCTGCCAAACGTCGCGCCCGCCGACGCCGCCCCCAACCACTCGCCCCGCTTCGTCATCGACGAGGCACACCTGCGCCTCGGCGTGCGCACGCTCGCCAACCTGGCGCTCGATTTTTTGCACGGGAACGGGGGGTGAGCCCATGCACAGCCCCAGCCATCCCGGCGAAATGATCCGCGAGGAGGTCTTGGACCCGCTCGACCTCGATGTGACAAAAGCGGCTGCCGTGCTGGGTGTGACCCGCCCGGCGCTGTCACGCCTGCTCAACGAGAAAGCGGCCTTGTCGCCGGAAATGGCCTTGCGCATCGAAAAGGCCTTCGGGCCAAAGGCCGATCACCTCATGCGCATCCAGCTTGCCCATGACATGGCCCGAGCGCGTGAGAAGGCCGGTCAATTGCAAGTGTCCACGGAGTACGCGCAGCGCCGGCCCGTGTGATGTCGAGACATGCCGGGCGCTGGATTTCTTGCACGGGAATGGCTGGTGACCGTGCCGGCAAGAGAGACAATCCCGACCGCCGCAAGGCCGACGCACGCGGATAGCGGCGCCCGAAGCCGAACGTCGGCTTTCGGGGGAGGGAGAACTTCGGGCAAATTGGGCGACTGGCCTGCTGTGGGAATGATAGCCACTTCCGAAAATAATGCGTAAACGGCTGGCAACTCGTCCTAGTCAGACAGATTGGAGGTCTCTATCGGATAGCCGGCGGCGTCCCAGGCCGGAGCCGCGCCCGGGAAGTAGTACACGTTCGTATACCCCCAGGTTAGCGCCTTCGCGCAAGCCCAGGCCGAGACGGGGCAATACGGTCCCAC
>CAZKTK010000115.1:0-8354 GCA_964555535.1 uncultured Rhodospirillaceae bacterium | reverse complement strand
GAGCCGACCGAGCCGATCCGCCGACCGGGTGCCGGGTTTTGGGCCTACGCCGCGCTCGCATCGGCGCTTGGCCATCTTGGGCGCGTCGACGAAGCCAGGGCTGCTTGGGAGGAGTTGCTGAATCTCCAGCCCAATTTCTCAAGGGAATTGGTGAAAGGCCTCTTCGCCAACATCGATGACACGTTTCTTGATATCTATTTCGACGGTGTCTACAAGGCCGGCATTTCAGAGCCCGAAGAGACGGTGGCCTCCGATTGAGCGGCGTGGTTCGGCGGCCGCCTCACCGACGCCGCCGTGACCGGTCTTGGCTGCTTCCAGTGGCACCACACCCACGGCCACCACTGACACTATGCCCTCAACGACGAACGTTCGGCGGAAAATTTCGCCTCTGCCACGGTCTTCGTCGGTTGTGCCTTCAAGTCCGGTCGTGATCTGGATGGGTCTCTGACGGGAAAGGTGACCCAATCCAGTCATTCTCTTCGGGTTGATGCCAGATCAAAACTGAGCCCTTGATGTGGCTCCGCCGGGTGTATCGTCACACCCTGAACGCTTGGCCCTTGTCACGAACATTGGACTGTCGATAGGATCGGTCCAGGCTTCCATTGCTACTTCCCTAATGTGCCCTGTCCCAATGGCTCACGCGACATATCTTAGGCGACTTAGACGCTCCAAGGTCTCCGCTTGGTTCGCTATTTCTTGCCTGGTTGCCGGCTGGGCGCATATCGCATTGCATGCGGCGGCCGATGGGGAAAGTGGCCACGACCACTTTGCCGAACCCGAGATCCAGAGTCTCTTTGTCGAGGTGGCAGAGCATCTCGGCCACCACGACCATCACGAGGCGCCCCCCGAGCCCTCACAGGACTCCGCGTTGGAAGGCGAGAATTGTCTGCTCGCCGATCATCCGCCGACGACCCTTTGCGTACCTCCCACAAGTCTTGGCAAATTAGAGCTGGCCGCGACGCTGCTGCCGGTGGAGCAACACACACGCTCCGCCTTCGGCAGGTCCGCCTTTCACATCCGCGCCCCGCCGGCTGTCTGAACGACTTTAGCCGCGCGCACTGCCGACACCGCCGTTCCGGCGGCGTTCCCTGTTGCGCGCGTTCATTGCTCAGACAAGTGAAAGGATACTCGCATGAGACATGCGAATGTGATCGCCGGTGCAATGCTGGCGAGCGTGGTGCTGTGGCACGGCCCGAGCCTTGCCCAAACCAGTGATGACGCGGAGGCCTTGCGGACCGAGCTCGACAAGCTCCGTGAAGAAATGCGTAACAACCAAGCGGCCTATCAAGCGCAGATCGAAGCGTTGATGGGGCGGATCGAGCAACTTGAGACGCAGCCCGCCCCCCAAACCGCTGGGGCGGATTCCAGCCTGAGTGGATTGTTCAGCGATCCGGCCTCGCGCGATGCCAGTTTCGGGATCGGTTTCAACGTCGACATTGCCGGCGGCGGCTCGACGGCAGGCGACGAGGTTCTGCGTATGGGCGAGAGCGGCATACAGGGTGGCGCCCATGATCCCAACCGCAACGGGTTTACCCTGCAGGCGGCGGAGCTCTCGTTGTTGGGGGTCGTAGATCCCTATTTCGACGCCCAGGCAACCGTCCTGTTTCAGATCAGCCAAGCCGGAGAAACGGTGGTGGAGCTTGAGGAAGCCTTCGCCAAGACGCGTTTTCTGCCTGGCGGTTTGCAACTGACGGCAGGACAGTTCTACTCTCCGTTCGGGCGCAAGAACGCGGTCCACGTGCATGCCCAGGACTTTGCGGATCAACCGTTTGTCATCTCCCGAATGTTCGGTGGTGACGGCCAGCGGCAGGTCGGCATGAACCTGTCGTGGCTCACACCGTTGCCCTGGTATTCGGAGTTGTCATTCGCAGCGCAGAACTCGAATGGCGAGACCATGCCGAGCTTCGGCGGCGAGGACGAAGGTGTTGCCGAGTTCGAGAACGTTATCACCCAGAACCGGAACTTCTCGGATCTGGTTTACACCGGGCGCTGGCTCAACGGTTTCGACTTAACAGACACGCTGAGCATGAATATCGGCGCATCGATTTCGCACGGCCCGAACCGCACCGGCCCGGGCAACCGCACGACCATCTACGGCGCCGATCTCTATGCTAAATGGGTTGCGCCCAACGCGGTGCGCGGCTTCCCGTTCGTCTCCTTCGAAAGCGAAGTGATCGCGCGGCGATATGAGGCCGGTGACGTCACCAACAACGCGCGCGTCGACCTCGAGGATTGGGGGCTCTATGCGCAAGCGCTGTACGGCTTCGACCCCGGCTGGGTTGCCGGCTTGCGCTTCGGCTTCGCGGATGGCGATCGCGGGTCGAACAACGACGTTGTCAACAGCACCGATCTCAACCGGGCCAAGCGCTATCGCATCTCACCGAACCTCACCTGGTATCCGACCGAGTGGAGCAAGATTCGCTTGCAATACAATCATGATTGGTCGGAGGCCTTGCCTGGCAGCGGGTTGTCGGCCGGTGCCGACCCAATCACGGGAACCTATGGCAGGCACAGTGCGGAGTCGGTTTGGCTGCAACTGGGTATCGCCCTGGGCTCCCATGGCGCTCACAAGTTTTGAGGCCAAGAGCATGAGAGAGAATATCGCACTGATGGTGTTGGGAGGGCTTCTGGCCCTCCCTCACTTCGCTTGGTTCTCCCCGGCCCATGCCGAGCTCAACGTGGTAACCACCACGACCGACCTTGCGGCAATAGCGCAATGGGTCGGCGGTGACGACGTCACCGTCGAAGCCCTGACTCCGGGCACCCGCGATCCGCACTATGCGGAAGCACGGCCGAGCATGATCCGCAAAGTCAATCGCGCCGACCTCGTCATCGCCATCGGCGCGGAGCTCGAGATCGGTTGGCTGCCCGCGGCCCTCGACGCTGGGCGCAATTCCGCCGTCTATCCGGGTCGCGACGGCTATTTGGATGTCTCCCAAAGCATCCCTTTGTTGGATATTCCCGAAGGCCCGATCGACCGCGCCATGGGAGACGTGCATGCATCGGGCAACCCGCATTATTGGCTTGATCCCAATAACGGGCTACGCATGGCGCAGGCCATCTCGGCACGGATGGCTTTGCTCGATCCGCAACGTGCAAACGCTTATCAGGCCAGA
Organism: uncultured Rhodospirillaceae bacterium; assembly: GCA_964555535.1. GTDB lineage: Bacteria > Pseudomonadota > Alphaproteobacteria > UBA7887 > UBA7887 > UBA7887. The sequence goes on along the minus strand of CAZKTK010000115.1, from coordinate 5,238 downwards.
CTCACCTCGTTCGAGTCCGAGCTAGCCGTGCGGCTCGCCGTTTGGAGGGCAACCCTGGCACCATTATCCGGGGAAGCTTTCGTGCAGTATCACAGGTCTCTGACCTATCTTGCCGATGCCTTCGACCTGCGCGTCGTCGACGAGGTCGAGCCGCTGCCCGGCATTGCGCCGAGCGTTTCGGATCTGGTTGCCCTGACCGAAGTGATGCGGCGCGAGCAGGTGAGGGGCATCCTCATGGAATCCTACTATGATCAACGGCCAGCGACGTTTCTCGCCGAAAAGACCGGCGCGGCAGTCATCGCCCTACCGCAATCGGTGGGCGCCCGGCCCGATATCGAGACCTATTTCGACCTCATGGAAGCGATTGTCGGGGGTTTCCGCGATGCAGGGCTGATCTGACATGACGGCCTGGACGATTCTGCTGCCGGCGTTCGTCATGACCGCGCTCATAGCGGCCAGCCACGTTTACCTCGGGCTGCATGTTCTGGCCCGGGGTATCATCTTTGTCGATCTTGCTCTGGCACAGGTCGTCGCCCTCGGCGCCAGTGTGGCGATCCTCTTTGGCCTCGACGCGCATGGCTTTGTGGCGCAAGGGCTCGGCCTGGCGTCGGGCCTGGTCGCCGCCATGGCGTTCGCCCAGTTGCGGCGCTTACCCGACAAAGTCAGCCGCGAGGTCGTCATCGGCTGCGTTTATGTGGTCGCCACGGCGCTTTCCGTGGTTATCCTCAGCCGATCCACGACCGGCATGGAGGAACTCAAGTCGCTACTCAATGGCAGCATCCTGTGGGTAGGCTGGGATCAGATCGCCGTTGTCGCCATCGTCTTTGGCAGCATCGGCGCAGTTCATCTGTGGTTTCGCGGACGCTTCCACGGATTGTCCTTCGGCGAGGATGACGTGCCGGCGCCGGTTCTCTGGGAGTTCCTGTTTTTCGCTTCCTTCGCCGTGATCATCACGCTGGCGGTGAACATTGTCGGAATCCTGATGGTCTTCGCCTTCCTCATCATCCCCGCATTCTCCGCGAGCCTGCTCGCCGGACAATTCCTGGCGCGACTGCTGGTCGGGTGGCTGGTCGGGCTGATCGGAGGCGCTGCCGGTTTGGCCACCGCCTATCTCGGCGACTTGCCGGTGGGTGCGACGGTAGTAGCGACGCTCGGAGCGTTGCCAATCCTTGCCGCTATTGCGCGTGCCGCAGGGGCCAACCGATCATGAACCCGAGTTGGTCAAATGAGACATAGCGAGTCACGTCGCCGGCAGATTACAGCGGGTCGAAATTGAATTGGGTGGTGGAATGGCGCAGTTCGGCTATTTCCAATTGTCCTCCGCCGATCTTCAGGACTCACACTACACCGCCAACAGCGGACATCTGCCGGGAAATTTCATCAAATTCCGCGAGTCTTAGTGGCTGTGCCCAAGCTCCGGACCTGACTCGCCGGAAGCCCCGCCCGCCGTGCTCCCGCGCTCAGACGTGCTGGCCGCCGTTGATGTGGATTTCGGCGCCGTTGACGTAGCTCGATTGTTCGGAGCAGAGGAAATAGATGGTCTTGGCGACCTCTTCCGGGGCGCCGAGGCGGCCCATGGGGATGTCGGGCAATAGCGCTTCCTCGGTGCCGGGGGAGAGGATGGCGGTCTGGATTTCGCCTGGTGCGATGGCGTTGACGCGGATGCCGTAGCGCCCGAAGTCGGCCGCCATCTCGCGCGTCAGCGAGGCCAGCGCCGCCTTCGACGTGGCATAGGCCGCGCCGGCGAAGGGGTGCACGCGGCTGCCGGCGATCGAGGTCACGTTGACGATGGCGCCTTGCGCTGCCTTCAGCTCCTCGATGAGGCCGCGGGCGAGCGCGATGGGGGCGAAGAAATTGACCCGGAAGACGTGCCGCCAATCGTCCATGTCCGTGGTCAGCGTATTGAGCCGCTCGCCGTCGTCGCCCTTGATCGAGATGCCGGCATTGTTGACCAGGGCCTCCAGCGGTGCGCCGGCGAGCATTTCGCGCAAGTGCGCGATACGCTGGTCGAGGGTCTCGGTGTCGCCGAGGTCGATCTGCAGGTGATCCTCGGGCCCGGCCTCCCAGGGACAGTCCTCGGGGAAGGCCTGGCGCGAGCAGGTGATCACCCGCCAGCCGGCGCTGGAGAAGCGCTTGACGGTGGCGTGGCCGATGCCGCGGCTGGCGCCGGTCAGCACGATGGTCTTGCGGGGGGCATTGGGTAGCGCCATGGCGTCTACCTTTCCTTCTGCATCACATAAGTGCCGGGGGCAGGGCATAGGGGTTGCAAGGCGCCGTCGCCCGGCGTTCTCGCTGGCACCTTGGGGCCGGCGCGGCGGCCTTGCCACTTGTGCCAATCCTCCCACCACGAGCCGTCCTGCTGGGTGGCGCCTTCGAGCCAGGTCTCGGGGTCCTTGGGCTTCTTGGCGTTGGTCCAGTGGGGGTATTTGGCGACGGCCGGCGCATTGGTGACGCCCGCGATATGGCCGGAGCCGGTGAGGACGAAGCGCACCGGGCCGCCATAACGCTGCACGCTCTTGTAGCAGCCTTTCCAGGGAGCGATGTGGTCTTCGCGGGCGGCCAGAAGATAGACCGGAACGCTGACCGCGCCGAGGTCGATGGGCTGGCCCGCCAGGGTGATGCCGCCGGGCTCCACCAGCAGGTTCCGCTGGTACATGTTGCGCAGATAGAAGGAGTGCATGGCCGCCGGCATGCGCGTGGAATCCGCGTTCCAGTAGAGCAGGTCGAAGGGCGCCGGGTCCTTGCCGAGCAAATAGTTGTTGACCACGAAGGACCAGATGAGGTCGTTGGCGCGCAGCATGTTGAAGGTGGTGGACATGGCGCTGCCGTCGAGCACGCCGCCCTTTTCCTGCATGCGCTTTTCGAGGGCGGCGATCTGGGTGTCGTCGATGAAGACGCCGAGGTCGCCGGGCTCGGAGAAATCGGCGAGGCTCGCCATGAACATGGCCGAGCGGATGCGCTCGTCGCCGATGGCCGCAAGATAGCCGAGGGTGGAGGCAAGCAGGGTGCCGCCGAGACAGAGCGAGGCTGCGATGCATTCGCGCTCGCCGGTTGCCTGCTCGATGGCATCGAGCGCTGCCAGCGGGCCTTCGCGCATGTAGTCCTCGAAGCTCTTCTCGGCGAGCTCGGGCCCGGGATTGACCCAGGAGATGGCGAACACCGTATAGCCCTGGTCGGTGGCCCATTTTAGGAATGAGTTCTCGGGGCGCAGGTCCAACATGTAAAACTTGTTGATCCATGGCGGTACCACAAGCAAGGGCCGCTGGCGCACCGTCTTGGTGGTGGGGGCGTACTGGATGAGCTCCATCAGGTCGGTGCGATGGATCACCTGGCCGGGCGTGGCGGCCACGTTGCGCCCGACATCGAAGGCGTCCTCGTCGGTCATGCTGATCTTCAACTCGCCGCCGCCGCGCTCGAGGTCGGCCAGCATGTTGTCGAGCCCGCGCACCAGGTTTTCGCCGTTGCTGTCGATGGTTGCCTCGATCACCGCCGGGTTGGTGGCGGCGAAATTGGTGGGCGCCATCGCATCGACGAACTGGCGGGTATAGAAGTCGACCTTGCGCGCGGTCTCCGAATCGAGGTCGTCTACTCCCTCTACCAAACCTTGCATATAGCGGGCGCTGAGCAGATAGGACTGCTTGATGGTGTCGAAGACGGTGTTTTCCTCCCACGCGGGGTGGCGGAAGCGGCGATCGCCCGGTGCCGGTGCGATGGCCTCACCCGGCTCCTCCGGCTCCTGTCCCAGCATGCGCTTGGCGGCGTTCTGCCAAAGGGACATCTGCGATTGCCAGAAATCCATCTGGGCCTGGGCGAGTTGGGCGGGATCGGCCAGCAGGCGCTGGGTCATGGCGGTGAAGGCCTCGACGATGGGCGCCATGTCTTCCGGCGAAGTGGCCCCCGCCGGGCGCGACATCATCTGTTGCATGACCCGCTGGCTGCGCTCCGCAATTCGAGCCCAGGTGTCGGCCGGGGTCTCGCCGCTGTCCGGCTGCTGATTCCGGGTCGCCATGGGACTCTTCGCCTTTCGTTATCCGCGCAAGCCGGCAAATGCCGCACGGCGCGTCCTCAACGCTTGTGTCGCCTCGTCTATGTTATAGACTTGCTGTGTAGCACTTCGTTGACCCGTGCCCAGGTGTGGCGCTGACGCGTTGTCAGCCGCGGGCCCGACCAACAGAGGCCAATATCGACCATGACTGTACTTAGCCCCAGCCGCGCTATTCTGCAAGTTGCCACAGTGACCGCCCTGACGGTTTCGCTGGCGGCCTGTTCGGCGATTCCCGATGAGCTCAATCCCGTTGAATGGATCGGCGCGATCGATAGCCAGGAGGGCGACGACGAGACTCTGAGCCCGGAAATGCAGGCGCGCCTGGAGGCGGAACGCCAAGAAGGCATTCCCGGCGAGGAGGACCCGTTCCCCGAGCTTGGCTCCGTACCGGGCGAGGCGCCGGTGGTGACGAGTTTCGATGAGCGCGAGGACATTGCGGCCGGGCTGGTCGCCGACCGGGCGAGCGTCGAATATACGGACAATCCCGCCGCTGCGGCTGCGATGGAGCCTGGCACGGCGGATCTTGTAGCGCCGCCACCGCCGCCGAGCGGTGAAATGGTTCCAGCTACCGTTCCCATCACGGAGCCCGCTCCGGCGCCGGCACCGGTACCGCGGGTCGAAGTCGTTGATGTGGAAACCAGCATGCCCGATCCGGCCCCGGCTGACATGCCCGAACCGGAGATGGTGCCCGTTACGGCCCCCATCGTGGAGGCACCGCCACCGGCGCCGACACCCGCTCCAGCGCCAGCCCCGGCTCCGGCAGTCGCTGTGGCTTCGGACGAGGCCCCGATGCCGGCGCTCGAGACCTTCGACCCCGGCGGCGTGCAACGCTCCATGCATGCCGGGGTGATCTATTTCCTGCACGGTTCTACCGGAATTTCCCAGCGCGACAGGCAGGTGCTCGTTGCGGTCGTCGAGGCGCATAAAGCCAATGGCGGCAGCGTACGCGTTGTCGGACATGCCAGCCGTCGCACCGATTCGGCGGATTCCGTCAAATCGAAGATCGCCAATTTCGGTATCGCCTATGACCGCGCCCGCGTGGTGGCCCAGGAGCTGACCCGCCTCGGCGTATCCGCCGACCGGATTTACATCAGTTCCATGTCGGATCAGGCGCCGGCCTATTCCGAAGCCACGGTCCATGGCGAGGCCGCCAACCGGCGGGCCGATATCTATCTGGATTTCTACGGCGGCGC